>JACKAK010000008.1 GCA_020635115.1 Halobacteriovoraceae bacterium
AATTAAAACACTTGGCTACAATTTTAGAATTCCTGATATCTCAGATGCATTCTCTCTTGCTTTTATGTTGACTCGAATCGGTTGTGGGATAAACGACATTCTTTTAAGTGGAAAACTTAAAAAAGCACTTAAAGTTTCCTAGTTTTTTCTCAGAATAAAATGTAATTTGTTAAATACCGCGCTATCTATGTTTCTTATGGCTTCCATAACTTCGTTTTTGTGGTTATTATTTGAATGGATAACTGTGAAAAGCTCTTTAGCACTTTTTGTTCCAGAAATGGCAATGTTTAATTTTGCCATAGCTTCTTCGATGCTACAGTTGTTAATGTCGCAATTATGAATAATTTCCATAATTTCTTTAGTCAGTATCTGGATTTTGTCTTTGTCTTCCATACCTCATAATAGAGGTTTTCTGCACTATTTTTTTAAAACGAAATTTGCCGTTCTCTTAACAACATCTGCCTTGTCTAGGATATGGAAGAATCTAGATGATATTTCTTTTGCGATAATAAGATACCTTCTGTCTATTTTACAAGGAACTTGTATTCTTTTTAGAACCATTTCACCAGTATGTTTTTTGCTGGCATATTCAAAATCTTCGTAATAAATAGGTGAGAACAATTTTTCCATTATATTAATATATAAACCAAGAGCAGTATTTACTTTAGATGAATTGTAATTTGGTTTAAGCATTTTTTTCCATTCATCTTTTATTGGGTAAGCTCCATTAGTAATTGAAATTCTCCAAAAATAGGCATCTCTTGCAATATCTTCCATCTGTTCATTTGTAAGTTTTAGCTCTCTAAAAGCTTTCATAACACTTACAAGCTTGAAAGAATTAGCTTCCATGTCTCTGACCCACTCATTGGCGTCTTTTGTGGTAACATCGGTTCTTCCATGTACGACTTTTGAAAGACCAACATCTCGATTATCCTTAGCTTTTTGTCTTGCAAAAGGAAGAAAAATGCCACTTTTTTCAATTTTGGCACAGAGGTAGATTACATTTGAAGTGTTTCTTCTTGAGCTTAAACTTAAAACCATGATAGGGGTGTATTCTTCATTGGCAAATGAAGCAAGTCTACTTGAAGAGAGAATGGTTAAAAAATAAGCCTCGTCTGTTCCGCGTTTTGTTTCTGGATACTGAAAATCCTCTAAAAGAAAACCATCTTTAAAAATGGTTTTAAAAAACTCTGAAAAATTAATATTCGAGTTAAATCCTTTGTGTCTACCTTTAGTAAGTGGGCTATTTAAAAAATCTTTCTGGCTGACATTTTTTTGTGATCTACTTTTGCTATCTTGCTCTCTTTGCTTTACAACTTCAGCTCTTACATTTGCAGACATAGACCTGCTCTCTACTACAAGATCCTTTATAGAAAACTCTCTGATTTCCTTAACTTGACCTGCATCTTTTTTCATACACCCCTCTTTTTATTCAGGCAGCTTTTCCAAATTCTTCTGCCTTAGTTCTTATAAAATCATTAAAAGCGTTCTTTTTGTAATAATTTTTACCAAGTCTGCTTATTACATTATCGTAACTTATACCATTTTTTAATAATTTTATTGCTTCTAAAAATTGTCTTTCTTTTCTCGTAAATGATGTTTTTTCAATGTATGTTAAAAAATCAATAAGAATAAGACCATTGCTAAACAACTCAGATTCCTTCGAGAGTTTATTAACATGAGATGATGACACGTTTTTTCCGCATGAATTAAAGATAGTGCACGACTCACTCATATCCGTAAACTTAGTTGATGAACTTACTGTGTCACTTATAAAGCTTGACCAATTATCACTTGATAAGCAAGTTTCTCTAGATGCTCTTAATTTAGATGATTTGTGCAAGTTTGCTATTCTATTTCTACATGAAGCAACCATATAGCCATAAACCATATCAATACTGTCAAAGTTAATATGATCGCCGATCGAAGGGAGAGTTCCATCTTCAAGTATATCCGTTAAGCTTTTATACTCAACGATATCAATATTTGACTCTTTTTTCATGCTTTTCAGCCTCTCTCTAATTAGAAAGTGTTCATATGCTGCAACAGTTCTTGCTACGACATAATAAACAACACTTTCTACCTCATCATATTCTAGTAGATCTGAAGTATCAGATGTACCTCTAATGATATTTCTTGATTTAACCTCATCTAGTAGCATTTTTGCTAATTTATCTTTGGTTAATCCTCTTTCATTATACAGTTCTTCTAAGTAACAAGAACTCATGGTAACCTCCGCAAACGTACCGCTCTAATCCATCATTTTTGTTAAATTCTTCCTATCCTTAAGAAGAACAGTTTTTACTGACTATCTATTTGGAGATGGACAGTAGTATTTTGTTTTATTCATACCTTTTGTACAGCTTGAGATATAATTCGCCTCACCAAGTCTAGGAGCTTGCGAGCAAGGAATTTGTCTCATTGAGTAATCAAAAGTTTTTGACTTTCCATAAAGCATAACTACTCTGTAGAGCATGTAGTCTTCAGTTGGTTTTTCACAAACAAATTTAACCTCTCTTCCTTTTACCGAGAGTACTGAACAATACTGATTTTCTCCTTTATCTTCTCTGATAAAACAAGATCCAGTTTGCATATCAGCAAGAGTTGGCTCTTTTTTCGCTGAATCGTAAATGCTAACCTCTTTACAGTTTCCTTCTTCGCATACGGTGTAGGTTTTTCCAGCAGCTACACTTGAGGCCATACTTGAGGTTGAAAGTAGTAATAAAGCAATTAAAGTTTTCATATATTCTCCTATGTATTTAGTTTATAGTATATCTTGCCTTGTGTCAACTAAAAATTTTAATATAACCAAAAAAAACTCATAAGCTATTGATTATATGTAATAATAGAGGTTTTTACTCCATTTATAAAATTAGCGTTCGTTGTATCCTCTTTGCGGTTATCATCCCAAACCAGTTTTTCTAGCAATTCAATAGTCTTATCTGTCTGCTTTAATTGAAGCTCTAGTAGCCTAAGTGTTTCTGTGGCTGTATTTTTTTTGTTATTCATATGGTTTCCTTTATTTTTATTTCAAATCTCTTATCTGTATAGTTCAATTATTCTTTCTTGATCATTTTTAGAAAGTTCTCTTTTTTGTTGTCCGTAAAAAGAGTAAGGATACATAACGTCTTCAGCATGATCTGAGTGAGCTAGTCCCAAAAAATGACCCATTTCATGAATAGCGATAGTTTCTAAGTCCATTGTAAAACGAGCAGTTTCTTCTCCTGTACTGAATTTGTAATTATGATAATTAAAGTGGAGATCTGCTCCTTTTATAAAACCGCCTAAAGATGTATACCAACAAAGGGCAACAGTTGTTTTTTGAGACTGATCCCAAGTGTATTGTTTTGTTGCCTCTGATACTCTGTCATGAACAGGAAGCTCTAAATTAGTATATTGGTTATTAACTCCACCTCTAACAATATCTATAGCATTTGTTCCAAGAGTATCATTCCAAACTTGAGCAGCATTTTGGAGAGCGGCAAATTCATCATCTGAAAAATCTTCGGTTACATAGATTGTTTGACCTAAATTTTCCCATCTAATATCACCTTGATTAGTATTCATTGTGGATACTACAGTTTGAGTTTTACCACATGCTACAGTTAGAGTGATTATTGCGATTAAGATGATGTTTTTTGCAGTGTTCTTCATACGTTCTCCTGTTTTATATTTATATTTAAACACTGCGTTATATTATGATCAAGTACGATATAAAAATATTCTTAAAACATTGAAATAATTAGGATTTTAATGAGTGTGAATTTAAAACAAAGTATACGTATATTATGATAAGTGCCTCTATTTTGAGTCACAGGTGTGTTAACCTATTAAAAATATTAAACCAGCTATTAAAAATAAAAACCCCCAATAAAGGGGGCTGTAAACTGCTATTAAAGCAAAAAGAAAGTAGGTTATTAATTTTGAACTATATGTGAAAAAAACAACGTAGCATTACTTTCTGAGATAAAATTACCAAAATAAGGTATCTCAGACATAGTTGAATCAAGAAATACATATAAGCCAGTATCTCGTTTTTTAGCGTAAAATAGGTCTTCTCCTTCTAGTGTAATCATCCCGTAAACTTCGGTCTTAAAAGTATCGTCAGCGGCTTTAATAGTAGCTTCATCAGTTCCATCGTAAGTGTATACACCGTAACACCAAGTTCCCCCTCCATCTAAACAAGTTTGAGATCTTGTAAAAATATAAAGAAGTGACCCGTTGTGGTACATATATCTAATACCAAGGGGAAGAGTGAGTGTTTTTTCAGCATTTGTGTTAACGTTCACACACTTAACAAGGCTTTGCTCCACATCGTTTAGCGTAGCACCTTGAATGATATAGCAAAGCTCATCTCCTAATATTACTGAATATTTTCTTTGAGTGCCATTTGAAGAGAGCCCAGGATACATAAATGTATCTAAATCAATATCAAGGTTATATTTTTGGGTGATAGTTCCATCATTTTTATTAAAATGAAACATATTTGCTATTGTTCCATCTTGAAGCAACATATCAAAGCCACCATCTGTGACATTAAAAATATTTCCATTATCTACATTATATCCCTCAGTTCCGGATGGTATAGAGTATGTTGAGTACTGAAAGAGTTCGTAACTGCCAGTGCTAACTAGATTTGCTTTGTTTGCGCCAGCCGTTGTGTAAAAATACTGACCAGTAAGTCCCGCTGATTCAAAGGCTAAATGAAAAGCATGAGTCCCTTTTTCTATACCGAAAGGAAAATTTGAATCTTCGACTGTATGGATAAGGCTAGGAGATCCATCATTTAAATACGTGTTTGGTGTACTTGAGTCTGCGGCATAAAATTTTGAGTCAGTTAAATCAAGAACTCCAAAGTCAGAGTCAGCATTACCCATATCAAAAAAATTGTCATCTCCACCGGACATGAAAACTAAATTATTGTGAACCCTAACAATTGGAGACATAATACCTGGCATAACCGCCGATCCAGACGTAAACGGCGTATCGGTTTCTTGTACAAGGTTTATGCCATCATAAGAATATAGTAGAATATTAGTTGAATTTTGGGCATCAGCAAAATAAATCTTGTTCCCTGAGACCTGAAGTGAGAGGAGATTACTACCTAGAGTTGAAGAACAATAAATGTTTTCCGAGGTTAAGTTGTCATTAACTTTAACAATGCATTTCCCCGCAGCTCCAGTATTATCATTACCATCAAAATAAAAATTATCTCCTAATTTTACAATTGAACTCACGGATATAACCTTTGTCGGCTGGTCTGCTTTTGAATAAAGTGTATATGTGTGCTCTTTATCAAAAGATAACATTGCTGTGAATCTCGCAGTATCAGAGCTTCCTGTATAAACTGTTCTTTTAACTGCATCTTTCGCATCTAGGTCCACATCAACTGTTGAACCGTTAAAAAGCTCATATGTAACAGTAAAAGGGTAGGTAGGCTTGCTTAGCGTGAAACTGTTTTTTGTAAGTTCAATTGTACAGCTACTACCTGCTGGAAGGAGCCAGTTTATACCACTTTGACAATCTCCTCCGCCTGTTCCTCCAAGTTTTGAAGTATCAACGTAGATACCAACAAACTTAGCTTTATAAGCAGAGTTATTTTTTAAAGTTAGAGAAAAAGTCATTCCAACATCAACTGGTCCAGTGCTGTCGCCATTAATTTCGAGATCGATTACTCCGTAAACCGGATTAATTGCTAATGTTTGAGTTGTTCCAGAAGTTATTGCACCGTTTTCACTATATCCAATATTAATATTATGATTTACAACTGCGCCAACATCAGTTGATTGAACCCCAAATGTACAACTTGCTCCAGAAGCTAAACTTTGCCCAGAGCAATTATCATTAACTAGAGCAAGATTTGCACCACTAACAGAAGGAAGGACAATGTTCATGCTTTCAGCTAATGAATTTGTGTCACCATTATTTGTTATAGTTAATGTTTGCTCACTGAGTGCGCTATTTCCCTCTACATCGCCAATTGCAGCTCCTGATACTGACAAATTTGCTACTGGTCTTAAAACGGGTTCTACCGGAATTTCAACGACTAAAGTCTGAGTACTTCCATTATTATCAATATAATCAAATGAAATAGAAGCTGTGTACGAAGAAGATTGAACAGCGACATTAATTTGAATACTACAAACTTCATTAGCATTGAGAGTTGTACCACTACAATCTCCCAAACTAACAAGTGATGCCCCGCTTGCTGTATTTAAAGATATACTCCCAATTGTCCCAAGATTTGAAAAGTTTGATAAGCTTAGGGTTTGAGGTGCATTTTCTCCGATAAATACGTTTGTTGGTTGAGTATAAACGTCGCTACTTACAACTGCCGTTCCATCATCCGGTTTTACAGGAGTGCCCACAGAGGTAACTTCTACAGTTTTTGTTTGTCCAGATTGGTCGTAACTAAGAAAGGCCGACTTGTTTCCAGAGTTATCAGTATTTGGGTCTTCTAGAACAATAGTACAAGATTCCCCTTTATTAAGAGTCACACCGCTACAAGTTCCGCCAGTACCAGGAAATGAACCACCTTTATATTTAAGTCCTCCCGTTTCTTTCTTACTTGATATATTAGACATAGGGGCATCTTCATTATTAGTAATTGTAATAACCCTATCTTCTTGAAGCCCAGCAGTTGAATTTGAGTTGTTAATAGAAGATGCACTTACTCCACTAGGCGCGGGCGTACCTTGATCTCCTTGTTCTCCAGCCCCGTTACTGCTTACATTAACACTTCCCTTACTACACGAAGCAAGAGATATTACGAGCGCGATTAAAACAAACAATTTCATAATTCCTCCATTTTTTTATTACTTATTGTTTCTACTTATAAAATAGAGGTTTTGATTAATCCTTGTGATTAACTTCGGAAAAAATATTGTGATGTTTGTTAGAGCGGTTGTTAATATATACATCGCAAGCTTTACAAATTGTGAACTCGTGGTTCGTTTTTGGCGCACTTGTCTGCATCACATATCTGATCTTGGGCTCAACATGGTGTTTTGAGAGATTATTCCTGAGAAAACCTGGAATATTGCAGTGACGTCTCGTTTTTGTCATCAAGTGCCAATTTGTCCGCACATTGTCCGCTTTTGTCCGCCTGTTGTCCGCTTTTGTCCGCCTGTTGTCCGCTTTTGTCCGCCCATTGTCCGCTTTTGTCCGCCAATTGTCCGCTTTTGTCCTGACATTTTACGACAAATGTGAAGAAAAATTCACGAAATAATCCACTATTTTGTATTAAAGGAGTTTTTATGGATACATCACTAATAACAGAAACCGAGATACAGCAAGATTCAAAAAAAAGGATGCTAAGAAGAAAGTCACAAAAAAAGAGCGAAGAGAAGGTCAACAAGCAAAAAAGGAATGCTATTCTTCTAGTTTCCGGGACAGTAACTTTATTATCTATTTTGCTTCTCATGAGAGATTCTTATAATATGTACGTTCAAGCGGATTCAATGCCAGCACTTTTAGCATGGTCAGCTTCTTTGATTATGGAACTAGGGGTAGTTGCTTCTATTTTGGTTATCCAGACTAAAAAAGACATTAAAAGTAACGCTTTATTTTACGTTCTTATCCTTATTTTGAGCTTATTTACGGTTTTTGCCGTCAGTTCTCACGTTGTTAGAAATAAAGACTCTAAATCAATAGAAATTGAACAACAAATTGGAGAGTTAAAAGCTGGAATTGATCAAAATACGCAAAAAAGCCTCTATTTAGAGGAACTGAAAGCGCAAAGGGATATTTTAAGAGAAAGCCTTAAGGTTAAAATGGGTAATAATAAGCAAAAAAGGGGTACTATTGAGGCTCAGATACCCTATTTTAAGGAAAATAACCAAAGAGCAAACCTCGCCAAAGCGACCCGTGACCTCAATGTCCTTATTTTAAGCTCTGAGCGTGATATAAAGGCACTAGAAGACAAGATATATGACAAATCAAACGAAATTAATGACCTCTCTAAGCAGTTATATAACTCCAAAATAGGTGCTGATAAGTCTCAAATAAGTGCATTAAAACGCAAGCTAGGGCACACATCAGACGAGGGTGTTTCGATGGTGTTATTGCGACTAATGTATGTGATATTAAATATTATATTTTCTAAAACATTTCTAGCAAACCTATTTGTATACAAAGATTAATAACCTATTTGAAATCGATTTTTAAAGAGAGAATGAATGAACCAGTTTGAATGACGTTTGTTCGTAGAACAACGGAATTTGAACGAGGGTTCGTGAAATGAGTCTCTGACCTTCCGCGATTTCATTTTTTACAGAAGGGTCTATTTTCGGTGTTTTTAGCCGTTTTTGGGTGTTTTTATGGATGTTTTTGAATTAATCTTAAAATTTTAAAAATCGTTCATTCAAAGAGTTTTTAGCATTTTTTGAAAACTTGCTTATATAGAGCTAATTAGATACCTTTAAAGCGATTTTTATTTATTTAAGAAGGGACTCTTTTGCTAAAATGCTAATTTTTCCCAATATATAGGCAAAAACCGATTCTTAGCACCCCTTTTGTTCAAAGCTTGTTTTAAAATATGCGATTAGAAGCCTTTAAATGTGCCTAGAAATCAAAATTGGATAAAATCAAGTATGAAACCTAAGAATAAACCCAATATATAGGCAAAAACCGATTATTAACACCCCTTTTATTCAAAACAGTACTTTTAATTACAGTTGTAAGTGATTGATTATATAGAGATTTATTGTTAAATATTTTAAGATTTTATCACTAAACTTAAGAATAAGCCCAATATATAGGCAAAAATCGATTCTTAGCACCCCTTTTGTTCAAAACGTGTCTTTATAAAATACTTGTAACTAATTAATATTATTAGTTGTTCATCCTAAAGATTTATGCAAATTACCACTAAACTCAAGAATAAACCCAATATATAGGCAAAAATCGATTCTTAGTACCCCTTTTGTTCAAAGCTTTGAATGAATGAATTCTTGTAAGCTATTGAAATTATTGACTAAATATTTACAAAATTTGCTTATGGAACTAGTTAGGGTGTTGAATAAACCCTATATATTGGGGATTTTGCATCCTTACAGGAGTACTTAGGGTGTAGTTTAATTTTTTTTGCACAAAATCTTCTATTTTATAATTAAGGAGATTTTATGAATGAAGGTGCTAATGTAATTACCTCCAGTGTTTTAAAAACATTGATTGAAAAGGAATCTAAGTTTTGCGACTATTCAGAAATGGTCAAAAATATCATAGCTTTTGAGCGAGATAGTAACCATAGAATAGACAAAAAGGTCGTAAAAATTAGGGCAAAGGAGTTGCTAAAAAAATCAATTCGAACGGTCGTTTGGGTTCTTGATAGGCATCTTGATCATGAGGTTTGTTTAGAAACGTCTTTAGTTTTTTGCATTAGTCCTTTTAGGGATAAATCCCTTGCTAGAGCGCTTGATATGGTTTTTGAGTTTTTTAACTCAAAAGGGGCTTCTTATAAATCAGATATTGGTCAATATATTTACTATAAGTTTAACTTAAAAAAAGTCCAAACATATATTAGGTTGAAATTTAACCCAATTGTAGACCTTTATAGAATTCTATTTCCTGGTAAAAAAATGGAAAGTGTTAAAGATGCAGTTACCAAAATCACTAAAGAGGTTATTTCTAATAAAAAAAGAATTAGTCGCTACAAGACCAAAGGTGGCGAAAAAATGACTGAAAAAAGAGCAAATAGACTTATAGCTAATTTAAATTCCAATCAGAATAAAGACATGAAAGAGGTTTTGAATGAGATTCTTGATGAAAATAATGATTCTGATAGCGAACATTTATTATTAGAAAATGATACTGAAATTCCTACTGCTCAAATTGACGTTGAAACTGATACTGACAAAATAGACAAAGAAGATATCCCTGTTAACAAAATAGAAATTCAAACTAATCAAAGATTAAGCAGTAAGCAGAAGACAGCGTATGACCTCCTAGTGGCTTTTATTTTAAGTTTTAGTACTGATCCTGGAAATGATGGGGTAATGCTTCCTGGTTTTTGGAAAAGGTGTATTGGAGATATGTCAATGAGTTCAAGTGAGCGTTGGGGTACGGTTCCGCGGGTAATTGTTGATTTTGATAAAAACGGACTTAAAAACATTGAGGAACTAAGTGATTCAGTTAGAAATGGTAGTGCCGCAAAGAGACTCTTTCATAAAGACCTTTTTCAAAAAGGAAGCTTGTTAGATGTCCTTGGTATTTATAAAGAGGTAGATTTAAACTCATATCAAAAATTGATTAATTCTATGCTGGAGGTTGTTTCATGAGTATGGCAAAAAGGGTTATATGGGATAAGACTCCAGATGAAATAGCTTTTGAATTATCTAAGAGTGATTTTGTTAAGAAGTCTCGCAGGATTATTTTAGCGGGTCCATTTTGTGCCGGAAAAACAGTGGTCGGGAAGGAGCTTGCGGCAATATTGAAAATACCTTTTTTTGATCTTGATAACTGCTTTAATCCGCTAAAAGAGTCAACTTCAGATATTAGGGATAGAGAAACTAAAGCACTTAATACATTCTTAAAAACACACCAAAAAAATCCATATATTCTAGCATTAGGAGGCGGAACGCTTCTTAGGGCGGAAAATATAGACTCTGTTAAAAAAAGCTCTATGGATATTATGATTTTTCTTAACCCACCAGAAGGTAAAATATTTTCAAATCTTGGGATTGGAGACAATCTTAAGGCGAGACAGTTTTTACCACAATTTCCATGGACTCCAGTGATTGCCTCTAAAGTTATAGAAATGCTTTCAGATAGAAAAAGTTCACTTTCTAATTTTGTACACTTTAGAAAATGTTTAGTGGTTAGTTAGCTAGAACTCCTATTTTGAATATAGGAGGATTTATGAGATCAAAAAAGAAGACTAAAACGAGTTCGGTATCTAAAAAGAGAGTGAAAAAGAAGAAAGTTGTAAAGAAAACAGCTAGAAAAAAACCTAGCAAATCTAATAATGTTTTTGATCAAAAAGAAATTGATAGGCAACTTGCAGCCATAAAATTAGCGTTATCGCGAAACGAGTTAACGTTTGAACCACTTGTCGACTATGGAAGAAAGATAAAAGATGCGGAGTAGAAAATGGATTTTAATTTACTAATTTTAGCAATGATTGGAATTGTTATATCCGGTAGTTACCTTATTACTCAGGGTGTAACTATGATAGAGGAGGTGTATACGGAATTTTCTAAACCCTTTGAGGGTATGCGAATACTACATGTAGATGATGATGAATCATGTCTAAAACTAATCTCCAAAAAGCTTGGGAGGAAGGGTGCAAATGTCCTTAGTGTTAATGGTTCACAGGAATTTGTTGATAAGATTGATGGATTCAAACCTCAGTTTGTTATCTTTGATTATAATATTGATAGAAATAACGGATGGCAGCTTTTTAGATACGCCCTTAAAAAAGGCTATCTTGATGGAGCAAAAGCAGTGTTTTATACAAGTCAAAAGACTCTCCTTAGAGATGTTATGATAAGTGAGAGATTTAAAATTCCAATACTTAGAAAAAACTCCGTAAATCCACAATATATTTATGATTCTTTTAAGAATTCATGGTTTCTTTCTCAAACTTTTGGCTCGGAAGATATTAGAAAGCTGACAGAGAACGAGGGTTCTCTAAAGCTCAAATATTAAAAGCTCCACCAGAAATTTTGGTTATCAAGTGGTCAATATTCCCTCCAGCGCAGTTTGGATCTCCATCAACTTGATCAGTGGATAGTTCCCCATATGGAATGAAGTTTGCTTGCCAATCGACATACTGTGATGGACTATTGTTATAAGAAAAAAGAATTTTTGAAAAAGTACCATCTGGTAGGTCAGGTCGTAGATTAGAGGTGTCTACTTTAACCACAATTGACCCATGAAGCTCGCAATCTTCAAGATTAGCAAATACAAAGGTGTACTCATCTTGTCTTTTTGTTAGAGACAGTTCAGGATTTCCTTCCCACGGTTGATCTTCTGCCGACTTATATACCCAGCCTTTTCCTGATACAGTTTTTCGTTGCGAACCAGGGGTATTATCTTTGTATGAAAATGTGTACAAAAATGCACCATTATACCCGATTGAAATATTTGTAACCCCTCTTCGTTCTCCGACGTTGTCTATATTTAAAACAACACCTAGGTATAATTTTTGATCAGCAATATCTGGAACAGGATAAGGACTTTTTGATTCTTGTACATATCCAGAATAGGACATCTGTTGAGCATCGATGAACTCTTGGACTCCCTTTTGTCCACAGCTAGATAGAAGAAGTGTTAAAAGCATAGATGTCATAATTTTCATAAAAACCCCAAATTGTTTAAGCAAGCTCAGTTTATCACGGTTAACACTATGAGTCAACTTGAAAATCTATTATATTTTTAATTATTTTGTAACTATCTGTAAGTATTAATTAAATTAGCATGAAAAAATTGCCATGATTTTTAATGCGGTTTTATACGACGCAAAATTATCGCTAAAAGACAGTCAAAATATTTGCAGTCGTTATAATTTGTTATTCTGAGATTTTGAGATAGATCTCTATTTTAGCCCCGCCCAAATTTGATGAGCCAGCCAAAATTCTTCCTCCATGAGAAGTAATAATTTCGTGACAAAAAGGAAGGCCAAAACCAGTTCCAATTTCGCCGTTTGAACCAGTTGATTTTTCTAGCTCTTTGTACTGAAAAAGTTCAAAAATATCTTCTGGAGGTATGCCTGGACCAGAGTCTTCAACGCAGATAAGGGCGTAATCGCTTCCTTTTTTATATACGCTAATAGCTATTTCGTCTCCTTTTTGGCAAAACTTTTCTGCATTAGTCAGTAAATTGATAATAACTTGGTTAATAAGGAGTTCGTCTATCTCGCAAAAAATTGGTTTTTCAGGTAGGCTTTCTTTTAAAGTTATATTCTTAAGTTTATATAAATTCTTAAACTCGCTAAGAGTTGTCTTTATAAATTGCACAATGTCTACGTTTTTAAGCTTGAGATCTATATCTCCTCCTTTTATTCTTTGAGAGGATAAAAGTGAAGATATTAAATAGAGTGCAGATTCCGATACGTCATAAATATTTTGAATAATTTCTGATACTTCAGTTTTGTCCATCGACTCCATATCTTCAATTAAAATTTCTGATAAACTTTGTATTTTGCCAACGGGGGTCCTGAGATCGTGGGAAAGAAGAGAGAGAAATTTATCTTTATTTGCAGAGTCCTTTTCTGATTTAATTGACTCTTTTATCGCCTGTTTTTCTGCGCTTATATCGCTTATTGCTCCAACAAAATAGCGTGTATCATTGTACCATATTTCGTTAATTTGGATTTGAATTGGAAATTCTTCACCATTTGAGCGTAGAGCATATATCTCTCTTAGGGATACATTTAGCTGGTATTTGTATTCGTTTTTTAGATAGGTTTGCATAAGAGTATCATGCATTGACGCTATGGTTTCTGGCATCAGTTTATTTATACTAGATCCTACAAGTTCATATCTGTTGTATTTAAACATTTTAAGTGCGGTCTTGTTTACCATTTGGATAATACCGTTAATGTCTGTGATAAATAGGGCACTTGTTGATACGTCCAAGATTTGCGAATTAAGCGAGTCGATAATTTTATGCTCGTTTGAAAACCAAAACACACTCTTAAAGATGATTAATATTATTAGAAAAAATGCCACTATAGCGACAATAAGTAGTAGGACATGACCTGAAATTTCCATAAAAGCTCCTATTTATAAAATAGGAGTTAAAAACTTAAAAAAATGAATTATTGACCTCTATTTTTTATATGGAGGATTTATGAGTAATATTATCTATGTGGGAACAGATGCGCATTTTTGGCAAAATTTAGTAATCGATTTCAAAACAATCGTTGAAAATGATGATATTTGTTTTCATTTTGTAAATTTACTAGAGACACCCTCTCAACTTGTTGTAAAAAAAATAGTAGATTTTAACCCAAGTATTATCTATTTTGATTACACATCATCAGGTGATATTTCTCAGTATATTAAACAAACAAGAACTTATAGAACATTTAATAATATAACCACTGTATTCTTAAACAAGAGTGCAGATGAAGAGCTTTGTAAAATGCAGATTTCAGAAAAAGTTCATCTTTTTTATACAAAAGAAGGCGATTTTGGTGAGATCATTTACGGACCACTGGATATGACTTACCCCTATATTAAGAAAAGACCAAAGTATTCAAAAGCAGTTTTTGATGGAAGAATTACTCTCCAAGTTCCTGCAAAGGTTTATTATGCGACAAGTTCAGAGGTTATAGTTGATCATGTAGGGGAATTTAATAGCGGAACAGAATTTGATACTTATAATTTTTTTGTACCAAAATCTATACTTCCTTCTCAAAAGCTAATGTCTGGAAATTCGTATAATGGCAGACCTGGTTTTTTTGCGAATGTTTTTAATCCGATAACCAGAACAAGTGACGAAATGATTGATCTTGATAATTTAGATGAATCAAGCACTTTGAATGAATATGAGGTTATACAGGAATACAAGGACTATATTAAGAGAAATTCTAAGATATATTTCCAAAATAACACTATACGCGCAATAGTTATATCTCCCGAGCTTAGTATTGGAAAAAATAAGCGGGTTTTTGATGGAGATAAGCATTACACCTATGAAATAGTGAGAACTCCTCGTGAAGCGATAGAAGTGAGTAAGGTATTTAAGCCACATATAATTGCTTTTGAATATAATCATTCTGATATGAGTATTATTCCTGAAGAACAGCGAACAAATTTTACTGGAAACGAAGGGTTTAAGTATCTTCTAAATCACTTAAATGAATTCGGTTTCAGGGGAAATTTCCTGGTGTTCGGATTAAAATCTGATCAGATTCTAACAGAAATCCTTGCTATGGCTCCTAATCGTATTTTTGCTAGAGTTGGTTTTTTAAATGAATTATCAATAGATGAAGAAGCTCAAAAATTCATTAATATCATAAAAACAAAGCAGAACGACAGGGCGTTAGAAGCCGTTAAGAAGCTTAAAAAAATAGACCCTAAAAAATACCTTAACTTAACACCAAGGCATCTTTTGGAGGATAAATGTTATTTCTCAATGGATGACAGATCAAGCATGTTCGCACTTAAGCGGCTAGCCTACTTAACAAGTATAACAGAATCTGTTGTTACTTTATCAAGTGATATAAAATTTAAACACGGCGACGTTGTCATTATTGAGTCTCCGGTAAAAGTTTTTTTAACAATTATCGACACTCAGGAAGTGTTACCTATTGCTAAAAAAAGAGAGTTTTCACAAGATTACAAATGCTTAATTAGTTTCACGGATGAAAACAAGCTTAAGGCACTAAGAAGATTTGTAAATATCGCAAAACAGCAAACAATGAAGACAAAAAAATAAATTACCAGGGAGACCCTTTCCCTTGAATTTTGATTTGTTTAGGTAGATCAGAAAAGTGCTCCTTTTCATATCCAGTTGCAATGGATACTTTTTCATATCCACAAGTAACTAAGTCTCTAGCTATATCTTCACCTTTTACACCATCTCCGAGACAAGAATCAATGTAAATTGGTGAGTCTTTGGATATATTAGGTAGCTCGTTATAAAAATCATCTTCATTTGAAAAACACTTAAATTCGATCCCCTGCTCCTTTGCTCTTGTTTTCCACACCAACCTAACGAGTGGGTCATCATCAATTAGGATTGATAAATTTCTAATCTTAGAGTCTTCTTCCATAATGATAGGGATATATGGAATCATGCTCTTATCTACGAGACCGATACCACTTTTCTCACATGTTTTTTGAATTTCGGAATTCTCATAATGGCTGGTACACAAAATACTTTCTTTTGCGATTCCCATTGATAGAATGGTTTCAAGTCCATTTGTGCTTTCTTTTTTAAATTCTTGATCAAAAATATAGATATATCCACTCTCATCGTTCTCGACTTTCCACTTTTTAAATGACTCCAGTGTAAAGAAAGACTTTATTTCTCTTTTAAATCTTGATTCCCATGCTTTATGAACTGAAGGATCGTCTTCTATGAGGACAATTTTGGAATCTCTTTTAAGACTAATTTGACTAACAAAGGACTCTGGTGGAACTATTTTTGGTATTCTGATAGTTATAGTGGTTCCCTTACCAATTTCGCTTATTACATTAATTTTACCGCCAAAAGACTCTACTACACTTTTTGCGTGAGAAAGACCTAATCCATTGCCGTTTTCCTTGCCAATAGATTCACCTTGAATAAAAATTTTGTCTAGATATTCATTCGGTATTCCCTTGCCAGTATCACTTACTTCAATAGTTACATTTTCTTTATCAGAGCTAATATTGATAATTATATCATTCTGTTTATCATTTGAAGCTTCTACGGAATTATTGATTAGATTGGATATAATTCTAGAGAACTCTTTTTTACTAAAAACACAAAATGACTCATAACCACCGTCAAGAATCGTAAATTCAATTTTTAAATTCATGTTTTTTGAATATTCGAGCCTTTTTTCAGATGTTATGAGATTTAAAAGTCTTGCAATGGAGATTTTTTCAATCTGTTTTTCTTGATCTCCAGGTTCTTTATTCTTGCTAAGAAGATCATTTGCCAGGTCGTGAATTCTGTTAATTGCTGAATTAAATATGGTTCTTTCAAATTTGGTTTCATCAGGTATAGACTTAATAGCGATGTCAAGCGCGGCAAGGGGAGAGCGGATATCGTGAGCTACTTGCCTGGCAATTTCTGCAACGAGAACTTCTTTTTCTAGCTTATTTTTAACATCTGCTTTTTTACAAATATATCTTCTTATTATTTTAGCTGAGAATAATGCTAGAAGTACTGATATGTATACCCCTATCTTTAAAGAATTAAGCCAACTATATATAAATACAACTTCGCCAACTTTAGAAGATTGATTATTCTCGAAGTAAATATCTTGCACTATTCTCGATTCACCAAAGCGAGCGTGTCTATCTCTTCTTGAGACAGGAAGTGATATTTGTTTAATGTTATCATATGATAATTCGATCAGTTCAAAGTTATTTTCTCTAATAGATTCCAATATGTATATTGTACCGCGGATATCGCCACTTTTTAAAGGACGCTTTACAACTGATGTTATCTGAGTAATTATGTTTTTTTTATTTTCTGACTCTGTTACTAAAAGAAGAGAACAAAATGTTATAGAAAGAGTTGTAAAGATCGCCAGTCCTACTGATAAGGTTGAATATTCTGATATTTTTTTCATTCATTATCCCATTGGGTGTGGCACTTGCTCTAAACATGACAGATTGACTATTTTGTTATTAAATTCTTTAATACGTCTTAGATTTATATTTTCTTCATTTATTTTTCCAAAAAACATATTTTGTAGTCGTTTTGAAGAAGAGTATGTAGTGTACATTTCAATTCCAGAAAAATATTCAAATACATTCCATGTTTTCGTTTTGAATTCTTTTGACTCTATTTTAAAGTTTGCAATTTTACTTTTTTTTATACTGTTAATATAAAAAGAACTCAGATTTAGAATATTATTTCTCAGATGAAAGTTATAGTGTTCTTTTGGTGTGTTTGGTATCATGATTAGATCATTAAAAGAATCTTCGTTATCTGCCATTAAGCAAAATAAACATTCAATCATTGATTTTTTTAAAGCTTTTTTGCAGTCTTTTGATGTTCCCAATCCAATTATGTGACCCGATTCTTTGAATTTTCCAACTGATAAAAACGTAAAATAGTTATTAAGTTTACTTAATTCAAATACCTCTACTGACCTGTCCTTAGTTCTTATCTGATAGTTTAGTTTTTCAACTTCGCTATTAACAAACTTCTTGCCGGGTGTACCAGACAAATAATGCCCTAGAAAAATATCTCTCTCAATCAATTCAGATATTGAACTTTCAAGTGACTCTTTTTTTGTCCAATGAGTACCTATTCCTCCTGCTTTCATATTATTTATTTCAAAGAAAAAGCGGTCAACAGCTTCAGAAAAACCTTTTAGGAATGCTATTTCTTCATCTTCATCTATACCAATGCCAGAATATTCACGTCCATCTATTGAAATATGTATTCTATAATCGTGCAAACCGTTTAGATATTTTTCCCCCCAAGAAGAGTAGTGTGCCTTTAAATTAATCTGCTTTGACAAGCTTAAGATTTTATCTATTTTTTTGTGATTTGCCATATTGGATCATTCGCATAAAACTGAGAAAAATTTAGGTTCCAATTATCTCTTACGCATGAAACATAAGGTACGGAGACCAAGGGAACAGTATAATAATTAGATAGTATTCTTTTGTGCATTTCTTTTAGCATTTTAATTCTATGTGTTTTTTCTGGTGTTTTCATGTACGTTGAAAGCCAATTGTTAAGCATTTCTTTTTGTGGTCCAAAAGCACCAGAGTTTATAGAATAAGTAATAAGTGAAATGTCTTCTAAAAAACCCGTATCTGGACCAAGTATAAATGCATGTACTTTATCATCTGTTCCAGAAAAGGAAGGAATGGCTTCTGATTCTATCAATACGATGTTACTCATATTACCTTTTTTGTACTCATAAAAAGCTTGTAAAGCGTTTGGAACTCTTACTGAATTAATTATGATTTGTTTGTCAGGTAAATCTCCTTGATATTTAAGTAAGTTTTCAAGGTCTTTAATTTCATCACTATTTAACCATGCTTCTCCAAATGCTGGAAAAAACTGATCAGTATTTTTGTAAATTTCTGATTTTACATAAAATTGATTAAACGCTCTTTTAAATTCAGCACCTATGGCCTTTCTTTGTTGTAATGTTAATTCTTTAATACCTTTACTCGTAAATATTAGTGAATGAGTTCTAAGATTCATCGTTGTATGTTTTGAACAAGAATATTTTTTAGAAAAATCGTATACTTCGTGTTCTGATTTCTTATCAATAGTTGTAATAAAATCAACTTGGCCTTTTTTAAACAATTCAAGCGAACTTTCGTAGTTAGCAAATCCAGCAGGTATAAATTTAACCTTTTGAGGGATATTTTTATTGTATAAATGGTGATCCTTATTTGCTTTTAATTCTATCCCCCCTTTGCCATCGTCTGATACAACAAAGTAAGGTCCAGATGTATTAGAGTAATCTTTTATAGAAAGATTTTGCTCATCTATCGATGAAGTAGGAATAATTGCAAAATCAATCGCTGCAAGCATTGGTATCAGAAAATCATTTCTTGAAGGAGTTTTGATCGTAACAGTGTTTGAAGTATCATCTGCTAACAAGTTTTCACACTCATCTGCAAGTTTCTCAATCTTAAGATTTGGACAAACAATCGCCTTGAAGCGACCATGAGTATTTTCGCTTAGAATAACAAGTCGCTTTAGCGAATTTACTACATCAACCGGTTTAATTACTGCACCAGATGAAGTTTTGAGATTGTTTTTTAATGTGATTTCGAGGTTATTACCATCCCAAACAAAACTCTTTGCCAGATTAGGTATAGGTTCTCCAGTTTTTGGGTCTAGTCTAATAAGTGTGCTATAAATATTTTCTAAAAAAGCATATTCAGGGGAGAGATATATTTTTGTTGGTTCGTAGAACTCAACTTTTTTATCATACGGGAATGCGACCTTAAGCATATAAGTATCTCCACTTCCACTTAGCCGGCATCCATAAAGATTTATGGACACGCAGCAAAGTAGCAAAATAATTATATTAATTTTAAGCCGCTGGGCCACCACATCTCATTCCTGATATAGAAGTGTCTGTTGAACTTACTAATACTCCAGCATTTTTAAGTTTAGAATTTAGTTTAGATTCTTTTAAAACATATCTAGCTGATGAAAAACTTAAAATAACACCGATAATAAAGAATACCTTTGACATATAAATCTCCTGTGTTTTGTTTATACAAATGCTTTTAACTAATACATTTTTTGCAGAGAAGCAATAAAACTGAGCTATTTTTTCAGAAAAGATAGTATTTAATGTCTAAATATAGGTGTGTTAATAAATTATGTTTAAACATATAAGTTGTATAAGTAGAAGTTGGTTTTCACTTTTTATCTAGATCTAGCATTCTTCAATTTGTGAAACATATTATTTTACAAATAATGCTATTTAAACTCCAAGAGTATTTTTATTTCTGGTTTTGGTTTCATAATTCTAGAATAAGCATTTTCGCTTTCTATATAGAATCCTTCTTTATTTTCATTTTTCATAAATTCGGCAGGAGTCAAACGTTCGTCAGTAAGAAAGAAGTGATACTTCTCGGTTACATTATCTAGGCCATACTTGACGACTGCTTTGATAATGCGGTCGCTTTTTTCTAGTAATTTTTCATTAAAAGTTACGTTGTTTTTCTTTGTAATGTCGTCATAATACGCATAGGTTTTAAAGTAGTACTCCAGTTCTCCAGGTCTAAATTCCATTTCTTCGCTCTCATTTTCACCTTTAGATGCAGATTTGCCGTCCTTATTGCCAGTTTTTTTCTCTTGTTCTGGTTTACCAACAAGTCTGCTTTTAGAATCTTCTTTCTTTTCATCAATAGAAGCTATTTCTCTTTTTGGTGATTTGCTAGGTTTTTCCTTGGACTCTGTGTCTTCTTTTTTCTTCTGTGTTGGAGCATACCCGTTATATTCAGGATTATAACCAACTGATCCACTTCCAGAGCTTCCGCCCGAGCTAAATCCTCCTCCTGAACCAGTGTTATAAGATCTTCGAGGTCTTGGTGTATATCCACCATTAGATGGTGAACTGATTGCGGTCTGTCCGCGTCCATTAGTTTTCACCCTTGGTTTAATAGCAATTTCTTTAGGTTGGGGATCTCTTTCTGGTGAATAATCTTCTTCTGGTTCCTTTGGGACAATCTCATCTTCTACTTTAGTTTGTTCATGTGAAACTATTTTTTCTAGCTCTTTCTTTTTATTTTCAATTTTTTCTAATTCTTTTTCTAGTCTTTGAATGTCAGGGTCGTTTTTATAGGCAGCAATTCTCTCTTCTTTAGTAGCGTGTTCACCTAAAGAAGTATTTATTTCTTTTTGTTTAGCAATTATGGAATCTTGCAATCTTTGTTTTTGGATTTTTGATTTGAATGATTCTGTTGCAGCTTTCATGTATCCAGAGTTTTTTGAAGGCATCGCTACTTTTTTACGTACGCTAAACATTTCTTGAAAATTCATTTTTTTTGAAACAGAATTGGATATCTCTTTTGCCATTTCTAAAGCTTTTTCATCGCTAACCTTTACGCCATATGAGTTTGCTGCAAATCTAATGTCTGAAGCAACTGTTGCTAGTCTTTCATCATCGTCTTTTATGTTAGAATAATCCCTAAAGGCACTTGGGTCTTGTTTTTCACCATTGGGCAGGTCCCATCCGTTTTTAACGACATCTTTTAAGGTTGATTCAATTTTTGTTTTTTCACCATCTGTGGTATACATCGTCATAGTTGTCTTTTCATCTGGGTTAAATTCAGCTCTTTCCGCTTGAAGTTGCGAGTGTTTAAAGTTCATGTCCTGCATATCTTCATCAGTAACTTTAATATGGGCGGCATCTCTTGCTAGATCGTTACATTTCGAAACAGAGTCAAGGGTACACGTTTTCTTTACATCAAGCATTTTTATTGCTGTATCTAAATACGTTTTAAGTTTATGTTCTTCTAAAATCATTTCTTCAGTTTTTTGGGTGTTTGACTTAAGCTCATTGGCTTCTTGTTTTAATCTCTCTTCTGCACATTTTACTTGATCTTCCATATCGTCAAACGCGACCTCATCTCCTGTAATACTGTTTCTGCGACTTTGAAGGGCATTAATGTAAAATGCTATATTCAATTCATTGCTAGATGTGTTATATTTTTCGATCACTAAGTCTTTATCTTCGTTTTGAAACTTGATTGCATTAATTGGTTGTATTTGGATTTCAGGTTCTGATTCTGACGAATATGCCTTTTGGGGGAAAATAAGATTAAGCATAAAAGCGCTGGTTTTTTTAAGTTTTAAAGCATCTTCTAAGCGACGTTTTCTTTGAATGTAGTCCCTTCTTGTAAATATACATCGGTCTTTTTTAAATAATTTCGCTTTGTGAATTGAAGGATTTTTAATTTCAGCGAGAACAACAGCCTCTGGAGGAGTTTGTTGCTCTCCACATCTCTTATTTGGAGGTTTTGTCCCGTTATAAGCAGCATTTTCAAACAGTTCAACATAAACAGCTAGGTTCATAAAGGAATCAGGTGAAAGATATTCATCATTTGGCATAAAATCCCATAACGAGAAGTATATTTCTTCAATTGGTCGTTTAGAATCAAGTACGTAATCATACAAGCTTCCTTCCTTTATTAAAAACCTTAGAAATTCTCTAAAATTATCACGAGTAAAGAGTTCATCTGTTTCGAATAACCGCTTATGGAGTACGATTTCTGTCCCATCTTCTCGGACAGCAATATAAACAGCTCTCTTTTTTCCATCTTCTAAAATTTGCGCACCATATTTGAATTTTACTGTTGGGGAGCCTTTTTCTGCTAAAAAGTCCCTTAGTTCGCTCATGTCGTTTGATTTTGCAACTGGAGTTTTTATTGGACCTCTTTGCCTTTTTCCGCGTTTGTTAAATTCACAATTATAAGGTGTATGTCCTGCGCCACATTTTCCAATATTCAAATTTCTTGTGTATCCAGAATTTTTAATGTGTTTACTCATGAGATTATGATCTTGAGCAAACTGCAAAGCTTTAAGTTTTAGATTATTAAAAAAATCGGCGTGAGCACTATTTTGCAAGCTAAATGATAAAAGCAGTAACGTAAGTGTTTTTGCGACCATAAAATCTCGTTGATCATATTATTATGGTTTAAACTTATGAAAATTATTAGATATTTTTGAAATTTTAAAGCAAGTTTTATAAATATTACGGTCTTATACATTTTCTTGAAACGTGATTAATTTGGGTTGGATGCCAATTAAAATTGCCTCTTTTAAATATAAGCAAAGATGAATGTTTTATATCTTACGCGTGTTTAAACTTTGGGCAGCAAAATTATAGTCAATTGAGCTTTTCGTGTCTATTTATAATGGTTTATGTATTTGGCATTTTGATTGCATCTAATTATCTCAAATCTTATAAGGGGCAAAGCATGAAAAAGTTATTTTTAATACTTATCTTAATCTCAACTTCAAATGTTCTTTTTGCAAAAGAGAAGGTTGTTACTTGCTTGAATTTTTACAAAAATTATTATTTTGTAAAAGATCAATATAAGAATATTGAATATGCAATTTTAGGAGCACAATACTATATAGAGGGAGAAAAAGAAATAGCAAGTTCAATTGATAATGACGGGACAACATATTACGAAATATTGCAAGGTAGAAGAAGATATTTACTTAGTGGTCTTCAAATTTTTGATGATCGTTTAAAAGATAATCTTGGGTATTGCACAAATGGAAAAGATGCTGAACCAGAAGATATTAAACCTAAAATAAAGGAAATTCATGATGAAGCTATAAATAAATTACTACAGTTAAATGAGCTGGAAATGAAAGTTTTGGATTACGATAGAAAAAGACTAAAAAGAGATGGCTTAAGCCAGGTGGATCTTGAAAGAACACCAGGAAAGAAAATCGAAGAAAATGAAGAAAACTACGAATTTCAGTCAGGTGTTATTGTAGGTTAATATATTGGTGGTCAGATTTTGTTACTCTAGGAACTGATGGACGAGTTAAAATCCTAGCTGCATAAGATAGTGTAAATTTAAAAATCTAAGTAATATTCAGTTCATTGAAATATCCTTAGACTAAATAAAAATAGCAATAAGATCGTTATTAAGTTCAGATAACCAACTGATAGTTGATCCTTTACAAATTTCAAGTATGAAAAATTCGCAATATTCTCTCGATTAAATACTTAAATATGATATTAACCTTAAAAATATTCTAACTGGAGTGAAAAATGATCGAAGTGAGACCAAGTAGTTTTTATAAAATTTATGAGGTTCAGCCTGGAGATACCTTATCTCAAATTATCACAGATCACTTTTCGTATGATGACTTGCCTCATAGTCCGAATCTTAATTGGTCTGAAATAAATTATCTCATAGATATTGTACTTCATAATAATCCTCATATAAAAGATCCTAATAGAATACAGCCATGGCAAATGATAGATCTTGCTACATATAAGAAAAAACACTCTGAAATTTATACCAGTGCTCATCACGCATTAATGAAGAGTATATTTAGACATATACCAATAGGAATGTCACATATTATGAACAGAAATCAGGGGGGTATAGATTGGCTTGCGCTCTTTATTTCTGGATTGGTATCAGGAACAGATGGCGTAGCAAAAGTATATATCAAAGCAATGGAAAGGTTTGCTGATTTTGTAAACCAAGGCGGTTATACATTTAAAGGTTCTAGCAATAATCTAGCAGCAATGCTTCAGGACGTTTGGGATAAGGGTCCAATTAAGAAAGAAATAAATGCGATGAATGACCTTCTTATCGCTCAAATCAAGGGACTAAATTATAAAGGGTATATTAATCCTTTGAAAAAACACCTAGTTTTTCCTAATACATTTGCACCCAGAAAAGCTGTAAGATATGCTGAAAATGCCGTAAAGCATCTTGGGAAAGCTAGGAAGGTGGCATTTGGTACGAGTTATGTAATTGAGCCGGTACTAGGTGCTTTTAGAGTTTATAGAGCAAAAGATGGTGAGAAGGTTAAAGTTGCTTTTGAGCAGACAGGTGGGGTGTTTGGTGGGGCAGCTCTTGCAGGTATAGCTGCATATGGAGTATGTTCACTTGTTCTTCTTTATCCATCCGGTGGTTCAAGTTTGTTTACTTGTACGTTTGTAGTATCTTTTGTTGCTGGCGCTTTCGGAAGTTACGGAGGGTCAATGGTTGGAGGCGAAATTTACGATGGACTGGAAGGGATTTTATATTGAACATAGAAAATATAACTCTTAATATTTTTGGGTTAATGCTTACCTATTTTGTGATAGTTGTGCCTTTGTTTACATGGTTTTATTTGGATAAGAAATACGTAAGAATTAAGAATAATATTGTCTATAATACCTTAAACAACGTGTACTCTAGGTTCAAAGTTATTCATAGGTTTTACGCGTATATCACTATTTTTGTTTTTAACGATCAAACTAATTATAAAAATAGAAATAGACTTTCACACTTCCTAGAACCTCAGGTCAAAATTAAAGATATCGTTGAGATTGGAACTTGGGAGAAAGTGATTGGATATTTCAATATATTAATTATTTTTACATTTATTATTGATGCCTGCATATTCTATTTTTTATCAAAAGGTTGGCCCATAAATTATCTCTACGGTATTGAAAGAAGTCCCACAACATTGCAAATGTATCATCTTACTGGTCTTGCCGTTACATTAATTGGTTGCGTTATATACTATTCATATAAATTTATAAAAAAGAGAAAAGACAGGAAGTAAATTTTCTAGGGTCTATACACGCATCTAAAACCAACATCTGCGGCAGTATATGTTGACAGAGAGTTTGTTGATAGTCCGTAAATACCGGATTTATTTCCCCAAGAATAAGTTCCACCTCTAAAAGCTCCACCGCCTGACCCGCCTTGCCACTGTCCCATAGACTGAGAGTGTGTATACGACCCGTTTGGAGAAACGTCATTAGATGAAAAAGAACCATCTAGAGTTAATACATCTTTCCAGGAGTTTGTAGCATCAATTGGGGAGTTGTCGTATCCAGCACTATTTTTATCCCAATCAACTTTTTCAAGAACATTTCCTCCGAAATCCCAAATGACAGTACCATTTGACAGATAGTGTATTCTTTTTTGCTCCCATCCGCTTCCAGCGCTTTCTCCAGCGTTGTTTCGTAAGCGGTAAGTTAACAGCACCTCGTTTTTGTTGACGAACTCTTCGATACTAGTTTCATGACATAATATTTTCAGGAGGAAAGTCATGAAACTCTCAAAATCTCAACTTTTTTGGAAATACCACATTGAACAGTGTGAATCATCTTCCTTATCTCAGGCCCAGTATTGTAAACAGCACGGAATTAACAAAAGTTCTCTCAGTGCCCAGAAGTCATGGTTTAAACAACACGGTTTACTGGAAACAAAGAATCCAAAAAGTGATTTTATAAATCTAACTGATAATCAAACAAATAAATTTCAGATCTCCTTGTCTAACGGAATACTTTTAACGTTTGATCAGCTACCACAGGCCAGCTGGATTGCCCAGCTCATAGGACAGATGAATGATCCTCAACCTGAGAAAATTTAAAAAGATTTATCTCTATAGGCCCTGCACGGACTTCCGCAAGGGTATATGGGGGTTGAGTTCTTTGGTGCAAGATCAAATGGACCTTGACCCCTTTTCCAGTTATTTGTTTATTTTTTGCAATTCAAAAAGAAATGGCCTTAAAATTCTGTACTGGGATAAAAATGGCTTTGCGTTATGGTATAAGCGCTTGGAAAAAGAAAAGTTTAAATGGCCCACCCATCTCGAAGGAGACTCAATTGCAGTGAATTTTAAGGAAGTTGAGTCCTTTTTGTATGGCCTAGATCCATGGCAAAGACCATTTAAAAAATTAATTTATAAAAAAGTTTAATCTGGCCTTGGCCAATGAGATATCTTTTGGTAACGTAGTTTTATTATGAATGTTCAGTCGCTACCAAATGATATTAATATATTAAAAGAATTGATTCTTCAGAAAGATCAACAGTTAAAAGAAAACAAAAAATACATTGAAGTGTATAAGTAAGCATCATATCTGACATTCCGACAAATCAAGTAGGAAATATCCTTACATTTGAAAGCATTGAGATCAACTTTTATAATTTGATTTTATCACAAACAAAATTAAACAAAGGAGATCTCAATGACTTCAGTCAATGTTACAACAAAATTAGTACAAAACAAACTAGGACTTTTAAACCTTGCTGCGGAATTAAATAATATCAGTAAGGCGTGCAAAATCATGGGAGTTTCCCGTGATACCTTTTATCGTTACCAAGAGGCCAAAACCACGGGTGGACTTGAAGGTCTTTTAGATAAACCAAGAAATTCACCGAATTTCAAAAATCGTACAGCACCAGAGATAGAAAAAGCAGTTATTCAAATAGCATTTGATGAACCTGCGTATGGACAGACGAGAGCATCTAATGAACTAAAATCGAAGGGACTTTCGATCTCAGGTGCCGGAGTGAGGGGAATTTGGATTAGAAACAATTTGGAAACTTTTAAAAAACGTCTTGAAAACGTTGAAAAAATCGTCGCTAAGGAGGGAAAAGTTTTAACAGAGGCACAGCTTAAAGCATTAGAGAAAAAAGAAACTGAAAAGGAGGCACATGGGGAAATTGAGACTCATCACCCTGGATATTTAGTTTCTCAAGACACTTTTTATGTCGGAACCATTAAAGGAGTTGGAAGAATATATCAACAAACGGTTGTGGACACATATTCGAAAGTCTCTTTTGCAAAACTTTATCAGATGAAGACAGCAATTTGTGCTGCAGATATTTTAAATGATAAAGTAATTCCATTTTTTGATGAAAAAAATGTCCCAATACTAAGAATGTTAACTGACCGAGGAACAGAGTTTTGTGGACGCGCAGAAGAGCATGAGTATCAACTCTATCTGGCCATAAAAGATATTGATCACACAAAAACCAAAGCAAGACACCCACAAACTAATGGAATATGTGAACGTTTTCATAGGACGATATTAGATGAGTTTTACCAAGTGGCCTTCAGGAAGAAAATTTATAATTCCCTTGAACAGCTTCAAGCAGACTTAGATGAATTTATTTATAAATTTAATAATAGTAGAACTCATCAGGGTAAGATGTGCAATGGAAGAACTCCAATGGAAACATTTAATGAAGGGATAAAAAAATGGAATGATAAAAATTTATCATCATATTTGCAAAGGGGGCTTGATGAAAAAGCAGTTATAATATAAAAGGAAATAAGTAAGAACGGACACTTTGATAAAATCTTACAGTTAAAAGTAAAATGATCAAAAATGCCCGAGTGTTAGATCTGATAGCAGTCAATACAACTTAGAAGTATTGTTTTTTCCCTCATTTCTTTGTTCGCTTTGTTTGTTCCTTCTGTTTTCCATATAATTCTTGCGAGCATCATTGCCGATAATTGCAGCTTTTGAGACGCCTGAAAATGACGCCTTTGCCATTCCATATGAGACATGACCAGCCAAATTCTTAAACTCGCCAATCACTTTGAATACATCATCAGTATTGCCCATTATGGCGCTAGTAGAAGCAGAAACAATCCCTCCGATTGCCTTAGCGATTCCATGAGGCTCACCGCCTTTTTCGTTTTTAGGGGCTTTTTTGAACGCCTCAGTGAGAATTTGCTCATGCTCAGTATCCCCTTCTTTTCTCGCCTGTATAATCTGCTTAGCAAGGTCTTTCTTAGGTCCGCTGCCAGCAAGTGCGGAAGAAAGGTCCTTATCTTTGATTCTAGTTTTTTCATCAAGCATTGAAGAGGCGTTTCCTACACTAGCTACACCACTTGCCAGTGTTCCCCCGTTTAATGCTGTTAATATCTGAGAAAGAAGATTTACTATTGCCGAATCGCTACCACTTGGATTGTTTGAACCATTTGCTTCTTTGAATTTATCCATTTGAGCTTTTGCTTCCTCATTAGTTATCTTGCCTTGATCTTTTAACCCCTGGAGTCTTATTGCTTCTCTTATATTGTCAGTTTCTCTTTGCATTTCTCTTCGCTCACTTGCAGACAGGTTTGAAGCGCTTGAACTTGGCTGAGAAGGTCTATTTATTGGATCGTTGCCAGTTGATCTAGAGTAAGAACTCTCCTGATTTGAGTCTGTTGGGTTTGAGCTAAATTTATTTGGACTAATATTAGGTCTTACTTTTTCGATTGGACTTGCGTCACCTCCACTAAAATTAGATCCACCACTTCCAAAATTACTTTTGCCGGAGTTGAATGCGTTTTTAGCGCCACCCATAATCTTTCCACCTGCACCCATGAGTGCGCCAGCCCCCATCAGTGCTGCTCCACCAGTAAGTCCAGCAATCGTTCCACCAATAGCTTTTCCTGCGCCTTCAGCTACATCAACTAAAACTCCAACATTAAAATCAACAAGTCCCTTTGTTATTGTTGGTGATTTGATAACAAGATAAATTGATAAAACTTGAAGACAAATAAAAACAACGGTTGTCCCTGCTGAAGTTGATTGGATTCCATTTTGGAAAATCTCAGCAGCACTCCCCAATTGAGTATTTGTGGCAATTGAAGAAATAGACGCTGCTGACATAAATTTAACTATATGAATAGTAAACGGCAGCATCCCTAGAGTTACAAAAGTTTTAAGACTTTTAAAAATATTATCTCTTGCTTTATCATAAGGAAGAAAACAAGCAACAAGCGGAAATACAAGTATTCCGAATATAGAAACAATATACTGAGCATACACAACAAGAGTCATTGCTAGCTTAAAAAATAAATCCGATAATGAGTAAACCATATTTAAAAATATAAGAGAATAGTCACCACTTGATAAAACTAAAAGACTATCTTTTATTGCGCCAATTGGGCTACCAGTCTCGCTAATTGTTTCAGCAGCTTTTCCAAAATCATCTCCTTGAAAAAGACCCTCAATAGAATCAGGGTCCTTTCTCTGTGTGGAATCATCATCAATTCCATATTTATATATAAAATCATTGTAAGCAGTTATTATTTCTGCCTCAGTGGCAATTCTTCCAGTGTTAAAGAGTATTATTTTTTTATCCCAATAGTTAATACATTCATCCGATCCTCCTTGAGCGTTTTTTACTGCGCTATTACCACAAGACTTTTGTATATATGTTGCTAGAGTTTTAATCATTGGAGTTTTTGCCGAAGCTGATTTTATCATACATTGTACAGGATCATTATTTTTATCTGCGGCGCACTTTTTATAAAACTCGCTACCGTCATCTAATTTTGATGACAAATCAAGCCTACTTGTTAAAAAATTAGAAATCGACATTCCAATCGAATATGCTCCAAAAGCAATATTTTGCGTGATATTTGAACCAAGGTTCTTAGAACCACAAATTGAGCCAGAAGACTCTAGCGCTACATTGGTCTTATTATCCGGATTAGCGGCTTTACAAAAATTAAAATCACCTATACCGCCTTCACCAGTAAAAACTCGAGCTAGCGCCCAAAACACGGCGATTGTAAAAAGTTTTTTTGGTCCAAGGACATCTGATAATTCCGAACCATTTCCAAGTTCTTTAAACAGTGTAAAAATTCGAAATGCTCTAATTTGTTAAAATCATCACTTCTTTGAATATGCAAAGAAAACTGAAATGGTATCTGTTCACCCGGTATTGTTCCAACAAACGGTGGAATAATAGAGTTAATTGTTTCATAATCAAGATAATAGACCGGGTATCTTAATTGATTTAAAAATACCTTTAATCCATTTTTATTAATTTGAGGCTCTTTTGTTTTGTATACGTCATAGTCTATTTTAATAACAGGATCAAACTCTTTGGCATCTTCAGCCGTTAGGTCTTCAATAAGTATTTTCCCCTGATCTATAAACTTATTTCTAAGCCTCCACTGGCGACTTAATAATTTCGATACTCCATACCCGGATTTATCACCCCAACAAATACTATAAGCATCACAAGTAAAACCCTTTAAGCAATGAGACCCAATTTCAATTTCTGGAATTTTTCCACTATTAATCATCTCTAAAAGACTTGGGACTTCATCACATGAGTCTTTTGCAATTTTAACAACCTTTTTAGTTACATCTGTAATAATAAAATATTCGTGGAAATTAAATGTAGTATCTCTGATAAAATCAGGATTAACCGTTACAAGAAATATCTTATTTATTTTGTATCCAGCTCCATTAAAAGCATTGTACTGAATACTGGCATCGTTAAAATGATAAGCGCCAGGAGTCGATTTTGTTGCTTTAACCTCGTAGAGATTAATCGAACCATCATCAAGAATTTCAACTATATCATTTTTTGCCCAGACACCATCTTTATCAGATTCACTTGCTCCTTCAAATATCATTCTATAGCCATTCTCGATAGCTTCTTCTGTCTCAATAATGGCGTCATCTTTTTCCCAAGGCTTTTTATCAATATAAATATGTTTATCTTTGCCGTACCTGCTATCACAAATTTGAGAAAAATATCTAACAGCTAACTCACCAACTGTATTTCCTTGGTCAAATCTTTCTTGTGACTCCAAATCAGGAGAAGGCAAATCATTATAATGAAACTTCTTAAAATAAAGAAGCTTTGGACATTTTTGTCCTGCCTGAAGCTGAGTTTTTGATAAATGCTTAATCTTCGCCATATATTGCTCCTGTATTCATTGCTCGAAATAACGCCTCCTCAAAACTACTAGAAATCGACTCGATCGAATTAACTAACATAAGGCTATCAATTAGATTAAAACTTTCAATTACCGGGTAATCACTATCAATAAGATAAGGACTTCTTTTAACTCTATTAACAAGACTTGTTCTATCGCTACTATAAGCAAAAACAGGCTTGCCCATAGCAAATGCAACCCCTACTTCATAAGCAGTGGTAGCATCAACTGAATAGCCTCTGAACGGAGATATGTTTGCTATAACAAAATCACACTCAGTAATCATTTTTATATTACTTAAAAAAATATCCCTGTGATTAACATTTCTTTTTAAATTAATTTCATTATCAAGTGGATACAAACCTTTTATTCCATTTTGGATACATATATTTTTTAACTTGTTACCATACTCAATAGCATCCGCTCTAAAAACATCTGGTCCTGCAAGATACGCTTTTGCTTTGTAAAAATCGATTTCTTTTTTAAACAAACAAGAATCCATAAAACCTCCATCTGTATTAAAAATAGAGGTTAAAACTTTGAAAATGGGGAAATTGTAAAAATATTTAAATATCATCAACACCCTGATACTCCCTAATGACGTAGAAATCTTTTTCTTTATCTATGCTCTTTCCTTCAGGGATAGCAACACAATCTCCACTTTCAACAGCGCTTAGGACATCTTCGAATTCTTTTGTCGTTGCAAGTATAATTTGAGAACCAATTCTTCTTACTGCTCCAAATCCACTTTTTTCAAGTTTTTCACATATTTTCCTAATTTTCTCACTAACAAGACTCATACTAATTTCCTTTTAAAACTAACCTTTTATAAAGAACATCAAATATTAAAAAAGCACTATCTTCAGCACTTTTTATTTGTGGATTTTCCATTCCTTCTAATTCCAATATCTCATTTAACGTTGGCACGTACCCAAAGCTTTCGAAATACAAATTGCCAACATCTATATATCTTTTCTTAATGTTTAACTTTCCATCAAGAAATCTTTCTAAAAAAGGAGCACTAAAAGAACCAACGTTGTTGCCAGCTAGTTGAATAAAACCATCCTCTGACCAATTGCTTAGTGATTCGTTGATAAGTGATAAAGCGTCTTTTTTAGATAAAAACTCAACACCGTCACTTTTTAGCTTAATTATTTTTTCATTAAATTCTTTTGCACCTTTTGCCCAACTCACCCTAGACTCATCAAAATCAATAAGTATCTCTAATTTTTCGGCATCAAGTGGGCAATCAACCTTACCGTCAAACTTTATCATATAAACACTTGTTACCCTGTCGTATTCACTGAGCCCAGTTGTTGATAAAGTTAATATGCAAAAAGGCTTTAATTCTTTCATAGACACAGCATATCATTTATATCATTATTAATCTACGTATATTATTTATTAATTATGATATATTAACAATATCAGCATGTTATATATTAATTAAATATGCATTAATTCTCTAATTCCTTATTCTTATTGCCATAAAATGCCCGTATTTCGCGGCACTTCGTTTTTTAAACTCTATTCTTTAGATATGAAGACTGTTGCTTTGTTTTTAACATTCGTAAATTGCTTTGCCTTTGAGTATTCTAGAAGTAGATATATTGCAAAAGAACACGAAAAATTAGAACAAATCGTAAGAAGATACAGCGGACTCACTGGATATGAGTTAGTAGCAGAAGTCGGAAGAATCGCATACATTAATCATATATCAAATATACATGAGATTTTTCCAGGACAGGAAATCATTCTTATTAAGAATTCTGATTTATCTGTTAATAAAATAATTAATCCTGTCACTAATACAGTGCCAAAAAAGCTTAAAAAAAATCACAGATTCCAAATTATCTACGGAATGTCAAAAACTGATTCTGAAATGAGTGTTGACTCTGTTAATAGGAAAATAATCTTAAATAAAAAATATCAAACAGAGGGTCGATTTATTTATATGTATTCTCCAGACAACAGCTACTTCTCTTTTGGCGGGTACGCTGGAGACTCAAACTCTTTTGGTATCTCAATCGGTGTCGATTTTTAGAATCGCTTTCAAACCTCTATTATATAAATATGAAGAGATACAATGAAAAACACACTAAAACTATTGCCATGAACCATAATAAGGTTTTTATAGCTTTTGAAGCGTTATTAATTTCACTGCTACTTGTAATAATACAATCTTGCAACAGTGGGAGTGCTCCAACGGTAATAGATGACCCTTTTGCCTCTCCTGCTGACTCAGATACAGGTGGAAATACTGGAGGTAATACAGGAGGCAGTGTTGGTTCTTTAACTTTCAATGGACTCAATAATATCGTAACATTTGATGACCAAACTGCAACTTTAACTTGGAGTTCGTACTCTGGAGCAGCTCTCTATAATATCTTTGACGTTACTGGAGGCAGTGTCTCATTTTTAACAACGGTTTCCTCTGCTTCAACAACTTATACTGTCACTGGACTTATTCCTGGTCAGACCTATACTTATAGAGTTAGGGTCATGGATAGTGAGGGTAATTTTGACACAAATACGGTAAATAAAAATGTAACGACAAATATTGCGCCAAATGCACCAACCTCTGTTTCACTTTCAAATCCATCAACTTATCCAAGTACTGTATTAAACCCAACAATTGAGATATCAGGGATAAAAAGCGGAGATATAATTAAGCTTTACACGGATAGCTCGTGTACGCAAAACGTAGGCAGTGAAACTGCAAGCTCTGGTACAGTCCAAATTACATCATCTAATCTGGAAGAAGGTGCTTATTCTTTGTATGCTACTGCTACAAATTCAGAAGGTAATGAATCGGTGTGCTCATCAGCTTTTGCCAGTTATGAGATTGTTCTTCCACAGTGCCCTGAAGGATATATTGACGTTCCAGCATACCCATCTGTAGATATCACTTCTAATTTTTGTGTAATGAAGTACGAAGCAAGTTATGACGGGTCTGGAAATGCTGTTTCGGTAGCTAGCGCTACTCCACCATCATCTATGTCTGCAAGTACTGCAAAAAGCAAATGTACATCACTTGGCGCGAAATACGACCTTTTGTCAAACGCTGAATTTATGGCGATTGCTAGAAATATTGAACAGCAAGATATTAATTGGGTCAGCGGAACAGTTGGAGTTGGGTGCTTAAAAAAGGGTATGGTTAAATCTGATAGCGCCTGTGGAGAAATCGGCAGTGGTACTGATAAGAGAATTTTTGTTTTAAGCAATGGGCAAGAAATTTGGGATATTGCAGGCGGAAAAAGAGAATGGGTTGACTGGATTAAAGGTGGAACATTAGCTGGTGTCTATAGTTTATCGTCGTTATCAAATGTAGACATTTCATTTGTTAGTCATGCATCTCTAGATAATAAGTATTTCAATACAGAAAATGGAAATTACAATCAAGCTGATAATGGAGTAGGCGTTTTATCAATCGGAGGAAGTGGAAACTATTACGTCCAAAGAGGAGGATTCAAATCAAATCTTACTGGTTACGACTCACTCACAACAGGTCTTTTTTATATGTACGCTGCTTCTTCAAGTTCTGCCACAAACGATACATATGGCGGCTTTAGATGCGTCTATAGGCCTTAAAAAGTATTTCGTTAACACTGGCTTACCAATAGGCACGTGAACACAACAACTGCAGAGATAATTTATATAAAACCCCTATTATTTAATATAGGAGTAAAAAATGAAAAGAATTGCTTTTTTAATCATTGTTTTATTATCAGTAACCAGTTGCTTTAAGCTAGGTACAAATGTAAAGAAAAAGAACAAAGACCAAGACAAGACAGAAATACCATCAGAAATTAATCCTCTAAATAATTCGTCGGTATTGTCTACAAATATAACAAACAACCAACTCGTTATTATAGGAAATAACCTAACCTCTGTTACCAACGTGAAAATTCAAGGATCAGGGATTAATGAAGAATTTGACATAGAAACAAAAAATGACAACCAGATTATTGCAAATGCTAGAAATACTATAAGCTTTATCGCTGGAAGTATTCTTAATTTAATAATATCTAACGCCTATGCTTCAGCAACTTTTCAAATAACAATGGATGTAACAGATGGATCTATAACTGCAGCAAAGTTGTCAGACATGGGGGCTAGTGTTGGCCAGATTCTTAAGTACAATGGTACAACCTGGGTTCCAAGCGATTTGGGAGGATTGACTTACGCTGGAAACTGGAACGCATCAACAAACACCCCGGACCTTGATGGCGGAGGAAATTCAGGTGAATACTACATAGTCAATACATCTGGCTCATATGATCTTCTAGGTGGCTACGGTACAAACAATTGGAACGTTGGAGATTGGGCAGTTTGGAATGACGTTCTTGCTCAGTGGGAGAAAATTGATAATGCCTCAAGCGTACAAAGCTTTAATGGAAGAAGTGGGGCAGTTTTACCTCTTCCAAATGACTACACATGGTCGCAGATTAACAAAACAACTTCGTCTATAAATGATATCACGGATGTTGACACCACTGGAGCGAGCAACGGATCGGTGCTTAAATTTAATGGAACCAAGTGGATTGTAGGTTCTGACAATACAGCCGGAGCAGGAAGCGTTACATCGTCAGACATTGGAGATGGAGAAATAGTTAACGCAGATATATCTGCAAGTGCCGCAATATCACAATCTAAAATTTCAGGACTAAGCTCTAGCTTAGCATCAAAACTAGATATTTCAGGAGGAACTCTAAGTGGCAATATTGACATGGGGTCAAATAATATTATTACAGGGGGAACAGTTGATGGTGTAGACATAAGCACGCTCGATTCTCAAGTTAGTGCAATTACTGCAACTGTGTCATCAAATTCAAGCAGTATTTCTACCAATACAAGCTCTATTGCATCAAACACTTCAACAATAGCTCTTAAGGAAGATGCTTTTACTGCCGGAACATCTATGCAATATTTCAGAGGTGATAAAACATGGCAAACATTGGATACGGACAATGTTACTGAAGGATTAAGTAACAAATATTACCACGCTTCACAAGTAATTAACGATATTATTGAAATTGGCTCAATTACAGATGGAGAGTTAAATAAGGTCCCTAGTAGTAATGACGTTTTTGATGCATTATCATTGAAACAAAATAATCTTGGATTTACCCCTATTAATAAAGCCGGTGATTCAGTATCTGGAAATATTTCATTAGAATCAACAAAAGAACTCAGATTTAATGATTTGGATAATTCTGCGTACATCGCACTAAAATCTCCAGATAGTGTAGCTAGCAGTATAACTTTAACGCTGCCAGAAACAGCAGGATCTAATGGACAGATTCTAACTACTGACGGATTGGGAGTTTTAAGCTGGACAACAATGAGTGCATCTGGAGATATAACTGATGTTGTTGCCGGATCTGGACTTACTGGTGGAGCATCATCTGGAAGTGCAACATTAAGTGTTGACACTGGAACGGGTGCAAATCAAATAGTTAAACTAGATAGCTCAGCAAGACTTCCTGCTATTGACGGGTCACTTCTTACAAATATTCCAAACCAAACATTATCAACTTTATTATCTGGTTTTTCCGTTGGTGCAGACTCTAGTATAACCAGCACTGATAGTGTTTTAAATGCCCTAAGTAAAACTCAAGGGCAAATAAACGCAAATAACTCTGATATTGCATCTAATTTTACTGCACTACTTGGGAAAGAGGATTCAATTACAAAAGGGGATATTACAGAATCAACATCATCGGTTTTAACAATTACAGGCGGAAGCTCTTCTGTTATTGGAAGCGGCGTAACAATTGAAGTTAAAAAATCTGATTCATCTAATAATGGTTATTTATCAAGTACAGATTGGAATACATTTAACAACAAGCTTGGAACTGACAACGTAGACAATAACACTATTGAATTGAGTAGCAACAATCTACAATTAAAAGATTTAGCAGTCGTAGAATCAAAAGTTGCAGATAGAGCTATAAGCAATACAAAGATTAAAAATAACGTTAAGCTCGTAAGTTCAAACTACACTGTATTAACAGGTGATATTAACTCAACAATCATTGTTACCTCTGGTGCAAATATTACACTTCCTGATCCATCAAGTGAAACTGGATTTAAAGTGCTAATCAAAAGTGCATCTTCAACTCCTTTTAGCATACTACCTAATTCATCAGAAACAATAGATGATAAGAGTGTTATAAGTATGAATTCAAAAAATTCTTTCATCGAACTTATAACAGATGGTGCAAATTGGTATATAATAAAAAGCTCGGACTCTGTTAGTGTTGGCACTATTCCTTGCCCAACTGGATACATATCGGTTAATGGAAGTGCTACTTTTGGCACAGATAATTTTTGCGTTATGAAATTTGAGGCAAAAAACCTCTCTGGAACACCCATATCTGTTCCAAATAATACACCATGGGTATCAATAGATTCACCAAGTGCTCAAAGTGCATGCGAAAGTGTGACTGAAGTTGGTTTTACAGGAACTTTCACATTAATTTCTAACCAAGAATGGATGACTATAGCTAGAGATATCGAATCAGTTCCAGCAAACTGGTCTGGAGGAAGTGTAGGAAGTGGTCATATAGCTAGAGGTCACACTGATAACTCGCCATCTTCAGCTCTAGCTATATCAACAGTTTCAGATCCATATAACGGCACTGGAAACAACGCTGGAGAAAGCGCTGGAAGCGGATGGGAGCAGAAAAGAATACACTATCTGTCAAATGGTGCTGTCATTTGGGATTTCGGAGGAAATGTTCTTGAAAAAGTTGATTGGGATAAAAATAGTGCCGGATACGATAACGCCCCAATTGATGCTACAAACTCCTGGAAAGATGTATTAACCCTAGATGGTTCTTTTTCATCTAATGACGTTTCTCCAAATGGGTCGTATACACACTCTCAGTCTATGGGACAGTGGCAAGGCGGGTCAGGCGGCGGAGCTTTTAGAGGTGGAACTTATTCCTGGGGAGATAAATCCGGTATTTACGGACTATCAACAAATTCGTTATCAACATATACTGCCGCAGATGTTGGTTTCAGATGTGTGTACAGACCTTAGAAATTTACTTCCTTTCTCTTCTCTTTTTTATAAATTTATATGAATAGTATATAGTCGCACCAATTAAGGTAACGGCAAGACCGGTAAGATGATACATTTGCAATGTTGTGGGACTTCTTTCAATACCGTAGAGATAATTTATAGGCCAACCTTTTGATAAAAAATAGGATATGCAGGTATCAGTAATAAATATAAAAATTATAAATATATTGAAATATCCAATCACTTTCTCCCAAGTTCCAATCTTGACGATATCTTTAATTTTGACCTGAGGCTCTAGGTAGTGTGAAAGTCTATTTCTATTTTTATAATTAGATTGATCGTTAAAAACAAAAATAGTGATATACCCGAAAAACCTATGAATAACTTTGAACCTAGCGTACATATTGCCATAGGTATTGTAGATAATTTTATTCTTAATTCTTACGTATTTCTTATCCAAATAAAACCATGTAAGTAATGGTACAGCTAAAACAAAATATATCGCTATTAACCCAAAAATATTAAGAGTTATATTTTCTATGTTCAATATAGAACCCCATCCAGTCCATCGTAAATTTTGCCTCCAATCTCTGATCCTTTATAACTTCCGATAGCGCCAGCAGCAAAAGATACTACAAACGTACAACCAAACAAGCTTGACCCGCCGGATGGATAAAAAAGAACAAGTGAACATACTCCATATGCCGCTGCAGCTGCAAAAGATGCTCCCAAAATAACTCCACCTGTCTGCTCAAAAGCAACTTTAACCTTCTCACCATCTTTTGCTCTATAAACTCTAAAAGCACCTAGTACCGGCTCAATTACATAACTCGTACCAAATGCCACCTTCCTAGCTTTCCCAAGATGCTTTACGGCATTTTCAGCATATCTTACAGCTTTTCTGGGTGCAAATGTATTAGGAAAAACTAGGTGTTTTTTCAAAGGATTAATATACCCTTTATAATTTAGTCCCTTGATTTGAGCGATAAGAAGGTCATTCATCGCATTTATTTCTTTCTTAATTGGACCCTTATCCCAAACGTCCTGAAGCATTGCTGCTAGATTATTGCTAGAACCTTTAAATGTATAACCGCCTTGGTTTACAAAATCAGCAAACCTTTCCATTGCTTTGATATATACTTTTGCTACGCCATCTGTTCCTGATACCAATCCAGAAATAAAGAGCGCAAACCAATCTATACCCCCCTGATTTCTGCTTATAATATGGGACATTCCTATTGGTATATGTCTAAATATATTCTTCATTAATGCGTGATGAGCACTGGTATAAATTTCAGAGTGTTTTTTCTTATATGTAGCAAGATCTATCATTTGCCAGGGTTGTATTCTATTAGGATCTTTTATGTGAGGATTATTATGAAGTACAATACCAATGAGATAATTTATTTCAGACCAATTAAGATTCGGACTATGAGGCAAGTCATCATACGAAAAGTGATCTGTGATAATTTGAGACAAGGTATCTCCAGGCTGAACCTCATAAATTTTATAAAAAATACTTGGTCTCACTTCGATCATTTTTCACTCCAGTTAGAATATTTTTAAGGTTAATATCATATTTAAGTATTTAATCGAGAGAATATTGCGAATTTTTCATACTTGAAATTTGTAAAGGATCAACTATCAGTTGGTTATCTGAACTTAATAACGATCTTATTGCTATTTTTATTTAGTCTAAGGATATTTCAATGAACTGAATATTGCTTAGATTTTTAATTTCACACTATCTTATGCAGCCAGGATTTTAACTAATCCATCAGTTCCTAGAGTGGCAAAAACTGACCACCAATATATTAACCTATAATAACACCTGACTGAGATTCATGGTTTTCTTCATTTTCTTCGATTTTCTTTCCAGGCGATCTTTCAAAATCCACCTGACTTAAGCCATCTCTTTTTTGTTGTTCTCTCTCTTTATCAAACTTTATAACTCGTTCCTTCATCATATTAAGTTTTTCAGTAACATAATTGAAATAATAAATGATCTTATCAGCATCTTCCTTATTCTGACCTTTCATACAAGAAATCGGCTGCTCTTTTATAATATCATGAAACTCCTCAAGACTGCTTACTTCAAGATCATAATATGCTACAATGAATTCAATTATGGTTATATTAGTTCTTATAAGTTCAAGTGATATCCGTTCATGGTCATTCCTGGTATAATCTAGCGCTATATTGATTGCTGCCAACCCATCGGAAATTATACCTTTTGATTTTTTAATTTGTTCTTTTAAAAAGTCGCAATTATTTTCACTTTCTTGAGCTTTTAAAATGTTCAAAGATGCTATCAAGGTAAATACAACAAGAAGATTTTTCATAATTTTTTCCTTTATAATATTTGAGGTAATTATTTGCAATCAAAATGCCAAATACATAAGCCATTATAAATAGACGCAGAAAACTCAATTGACTATAATTTTGCTGCCCAAAGTTTAAACACGCGTAAACTTAAAACATTCATCATTGCTAATATTTAAAAGAGGCAATTTAAATTGGCATCCAACCCAAATTAATCACGTTTTAAGAAAATGTATAAGACCATAATATCTATAAAACTTGCTGTAAAATTTCAAAAATATCTAATAATTTTAATAAGTTTAAAACCATAATAATATGATCAACGAGATTTTATGGTCATCAAAACACTTACGTTACTGCTTTTATCATTTAGCTTGCAAAATAGTGCTCACGCCGATTTTTTTAACAATCTAAAACTTAAAGCTTTGCAGTTTGCTCAAGATCATAACCTCATGAGTAAACACATTAAAAATTCTGGATACGCAAGAAATTTGAATATTGGAAAATGTGGTGCAGGACACACACCTTATAATTGTGAATTTAACAAACGCGGAAAAAGGCAAAGAGGTCCAATAAAAACTCCAGTTGCAAAATCAAACGACATGAGCGAACTAAGGGACTTTTTAGCAGAAAAAGGCTCCCCAACAGTAAAATTCAAATATGGTGCGCAAATTTTAGAAGATGGAAAAAAGAGAGCTGTTTATATTGCTGTCCGAGAAGATGGGACAGAAATCGTACTCCATAAGCGGTTATTCGAAACAGATGAACTCTTTACTCGTGATAATTTTAGAGAATTTCTAAGGTTTTTAATAAAGGAAGGAAGCTTGTATGATTACGTACTTGATTCTAAACGACCAATTGAAGAAATATACTTCTCGTTATGGGATTTTATGCCAAATGATGAATATCTTTCACCTGATTCCTTTATGAACCTAGCTGTTTATGTTGAACTGTTTGAAAATGCTGCTTATAACGGGACAAAACCTCCAAATAAGAGATGTGGAGAGCAACAAACTCCTCCAGAGGCTGTTGTTCTCGCTGAAATTAAAAATCCTTCAATTCACAAAGCGAAATTATTTAAAAAAGACCGATGTATATTTACAAGAAGGGACTACATTCAAAGAAAACGTCGCTTAGAAGATGCTTTAAAACTTAAAAAAACCAGCGCTTTTATGCTTAATCTTATTTTCCCCCAAAAGGCATATTCGTCAGAATCAGAACCTGAAATCCAAATACAACCAATTAATGCAATCAAGTTTCAAAACGAAGATAAAGACTTAGTGATCGAAAAATATAACACATCTAGCAATGAATTGAATATAGCATTTTACATTAATGCCCTTCAAAGTCGCAGAAACAGTATTACAGGAGATGAGGTCGCGTTTGACGATATGGAAGATCAAGTAAAATGTGCAGAAGAGAGATTAAAACAAGAAGCCAATGAGCTTAAGTCAAACACCCAAAAAACTGAAGAAATGATTTTAGAAGAACATAAACTTAAAACGTATTTAGATACAGCAATAAAAATGCTTGATGTAAAGAAAACGTGTACCCTTGACTCTGTTTCGAAATGTAACGATCTAGCAAGAGATGCCGCCCATATTAAAGTTACTGATGAAGATATGCAGGACATGAACTTTAAACACTCGCAACTTCAAGCGGAAAGAGCTGAATTTAACCCAGATGAAAAGACAACTATGACGATGTATACCACAGATGGTGAAAAAACAAAAATTGAATCAACCTTAAAAGATGTCGTTAAAAACGGATGGGACCTGCCCAATGGTGAAAAACAAGACCCAAGTGCCTTTAGGGATTATTCTAACATAAAAGACGATGATGAAAGACTAGCAACAGTTGCTTCAGACATTAGATTTGCAGCAAACTCATATGGCGTAAAGGTTAGCGATGAAAAAGCTTTAGAAATGGCAAAAGAGATATCCAATTCTGTTTCAAAAAAAATGAATTTTCAAGAAATGTTTAGCGTACGTAAAAAAGTAGCGATGCCTTCAAAAAACTCTGGATACATGAAAGCTGCAACAGAATCATTCAAATCAAAAATCCAAAAACAAAGATTGCAAGATTCCATAATTGCTAAACAAAAAGAAATAAATACTTCTTTAGGTGAACACGCTACTAAAGAAGAGAGAATTGCTGCCTATAAAAACGACCCTGACATTCAAAGACTAGAAAAAGAATTAGAAAAAATTGAAAATAAAAAGAAAGAGCTAGAAAAAATAGTTTCACATGAACAAACTAAAGTAGAAGATGAGATTGTCCCAAAGGAACCAGAAGAAGATTATTCACCAGAAAGAGATCCCCAACCTAAAGAAATTGCTATTAAACCAAGGGTGAAAACTAATGGACGCGGACAGACCGCAATCAGTTCACCATCTAATGGTGGATATACACCAAGACCTCGAAGATCTTATAACACTGGTTCTGGAGGAGGATTTAGCTCAGGCGGAAGCTCTGGAAGTGGATCAGCTGGTTATAATCCTGAATATAGTGGTTATGCTCCAGAGCAGGATAAAAAAGAAAGCACAGAATCAAAGGAAGAACCTAGCAAATCCCCAAAAAGAGAAATAGCTTCTATTGATGAAAAGAAAGAAGATTCTAAAAGTAGACTTGTTGGTAAACCAGAACAAGAGAAAAACACTGGTAATAAGGACGGCAAATCTGCATCTAAAGGTGAAAATGAGAGCGAAGAAATGGAATTTAGACCTGGAGAACTGGAGTACTACTTTAAAACCTATGCGTATTATGACGACATTACAAAGAAAAATAACGTAACTTTTAATGAAAAATTACTAGAAAAAAGCGACCGTATCATCAAAGCAGTCGTCAAGTATGGTCTAGATAATGTAACCGAGAAGTATCACTTCTTTCTTACTGACGAACGTTTGACTCCTGCCGAATTTATGAAAAATAAAAATAAAGAAGGGTTCTATATAGAAAGTGAAAATGCCTACTCTAGGATTATGAAACCAAAACCAGAAATAAAAATACTCTTAGATTTCAAATAGGATCTTGCCACATCTCTAATAAACAATTAAAAATTTAGCCAGTCTAAGTTCATGTAAACAATTTTACATTAAATTAAACCATATTAAGTACGTAAAATGTGATATAAATTAAATTTATTACTTATATTTAAAAAATAATTAATTGCGCACAATAATATTTAACTTGATTTACAATGATAAAAATGAAAATTTACAAATAATGAAAAGTAAAGCAAATTATCCAGATGATATAATTTCATATTTTAAAAACAAAGATTTTAAAATTGAGGTTAATGATTTTTCTAAAATTATTTTCGACAATCGAATTCATTGCTATCAAATAATTTCATCTAAAAATAATGATTGTTTCATAGGGATTGGTACAGACTTACAAAAAAAAGATGCAGCAAGCAAAGCATGCTCAGAACTTCTCGAAAGATCACTATTTATACGACCTAAAGATCACGGTTTTTTTGCATCAGCATTTCACCCAATCAAAAAAAAAGCTATTGATTCTTTTCATAAAGAATTTACAGAAAGACAATGTCTGTATTCTCTTTTGTTTGGAATTAATCCTTTCAAAATATTAGAAATAAACAAAACTAAATTGAGTTTCTCCTGGAGTAAAAATATCGATCTTACTGAATATAAAATCTTCATAGATGGAAATGTTCTAATCATTCATGAAGCAAGCGCAAATTATAAGAATAAATGTTTTATTGGTAACGGATTTTGTTCTGGTACAGAAAACGGTAAATCTATTAACGAAGCGATAAGAAGATTGTCATTCAAATTATTTAATAATCATGATTCTAACATTAGTACTATCCAAATCTTAAAAGAGCGAGCTATTTGCAGCTATAAAAATAGAATACACCTGCCAAAAGAACATGACTATGAATTGATGAGTACAAACGAGGGTTTTTTGTGTTACATATCGTCTCGCTGTCCAACAATATTTAGCAAAGACCAAAATGATAAAAATGCATATCATAATCTAATTAGAGGCTATCTACAATAACGTAGATGAACAAGGAGTAATAATCATGACAGAATTTGAATCAATCGCCGTTGAAGCGACAAGCGTACCTGGAAGCATAGTTCCAATATGCTAAAGCCTACTTGTGCCCTCAGATGGGGGCACTTCTTATCTGTTCTTGGAGAGAGACTCACGTTTGTGTCTATAATCTTGTATTGCCAGGATTTTTTTGGAATAAGTACAGGAACAATAGTTGCACTATCCCTATACACACTTACATTCGTAGTTGTGTCTCCATTTTCTGCCAGAATATTAAATAGTTTCAATAAGAAAAAAATACTTATAGTATCTGATATCATAAGGTCATTTTTAGTAATATCCTATATCCCATTTTTAAGTCATAAAGAACACACAATACCTCCGATTATTTTTATTATATTCCTGGTTATTTCCATATCAACAATAGCCAGAAATGCATTTTGGTCTATCATACCCGACGTAGTTCATAGCAACGATATACAAAATTTTAATATGAAAATTTCTTTAAATGAAAGTGTTGGCCTTGCTATAGGAACAGCACTTGGAGGACTGCTTTTAAAATGGATGTCGTACAAATATATTTTTATTTTTGATTCAATTACATACATTATATCTATGTTTTGCTTGATGTCGGTGGAATATGAAGATAAAACATCAAAAATAAAAAATGATTCGCCTAAAACCAGGATATCCGATTTTGTAAACTTGCTAGATGACAAAGTATTGTTGTCAATGACGTTTGCCATTGTCTTTACATGCATTCTTAGTGGTTTTTCTAACTCTTTTATAGTTTCAAATATACAACAATCGTTAAATCTTTCAAAAGACCACGTAGGTTATTCCTTTTCAGTTTTAGCTGTAGGCAGTTGGTTAGCCCCTAAATTTTTAGAACATACAAGACTGTCAGCAATATTTGAATCTTTAAAAATGTATTTAATTATCCTATGTGGGTCAATTGCAACCCTATCAATAACTAGAAATATTTTTGTTTTCTACGTTCTATGTTTTCTAACTGGAGTTATTATAACTTCTGGCACTGCCAAGTTTAACACTTTAGCAATGATGAGACTAGATTTCGAGAATAGAAATTTATATATATCATACCTAACATCATTGATAAGGTTTTTTATGTTTATCGGCATTGTAATATCTCCAATTGATACAAGAGTAACTGTCTGCATATTTGCATCAGTTGTAATGCTAGTTATTACTCTTTTTAAAAAGAATGTGTATGTATAGGATATTTCTATCAATCATAATAATGTGTTCTATTGCTGCAAAAGCTGAATCAATCGCCCGATGGAGCATGTCATCAATTCCTAACAGAATAGACAGTTTAAAATGGAGATCATTGGAAGATTGGTATATAATGATACAAGTATTCGATACAATGGTCTTTAATAAGGGGCATTATGGAACAAATGGGAGCTTATTAAAAAAGTGGAGTATCTCGAAAGACCGGAAAGAGTATAAATTCTATTTAAAGGAGAATATTTATTTTAGTAACGGAGAAGAGATAACTTCTAAAGATGCAATATTTTCCATAAAGAGATACCTCGTAAGCCAAAATCAAACAAATCCTTTTAAACAGTCTGTGCTTGGAGCTGATAATATTACAAGTCTAACAGAACCAATTAAAGGATTAAATCTAATCAATAAAAAAGTGTTCCAAATTACTTTAAAAAACCAATTTGAAAATATATGGTCTTTTTTACTATTACCAATGTGTACAGGAATAGTAAGAGAAGCCGACGTTGATACAAAAACAAATCGTTTAAAAAAAGTGTTCGCGTCATCTGGTGCGTACTATATAGAAAAAATGGATGATTCGAGTATTATTTTAAAAGCAAATAAGTACTATCGGGAATATTCCAAAAGCAAGATACAGCAAATTGTATTTACAAAACATAGTAATTTCATAGATGCTTTAAACTATTTCAAATTAGGAAAAACAAACATTATCCCAATTCTTGAACCATTTAATGATCCACTTTTTCCCAGCATAAGTACAACCACTAGTTGGAAAATGCTAAGATTCCCATATCATAGGGTGGGATTTATTCTTCTAAATAATAAAAACAATTTTTTTAAAAATAAATCTATAAGAAAAAAAATAAGAAACAGATTTTCATATAAAAATATGAAAATGTATCCCGAGAAAAACTATAAATGGTCCAACAGCTTTTTTCCAAAAGGAAGCCCTGGTTACATGGAAATTGAAAATAATGATTCAAATCTCTCTAAAAAAGAAGTGGAAATAATTTCAAAGATGAAAGTTTTGCTGGAAAAAGGAGTTGACACAGATACTATCAAATCAGTCATTCGTGACAAAATAAGTCCGAACATTAAAATAGAATATCTCTATAAAAAAGACCTCGTTGGAAAAATCATGCAAAGCGATTACGATATTGTTGTAACGTCAATAGGTCTACCAATCTTTAATCAAGAGTTCGGGATATACTTATACTTCTTAGAGGACCCGAAATATTTCGACCTAAATATATCTGGAATAAGTGAAAAATATAAAGAGCTATCACACACTACTTCCATAGAGGATAAAACAAATTTATTAAAACAAATTAATTCAAATATACAGGAAAATGCTAGCTTAATACCAATTTATTCGTCTAGGGTTATGTACTATTATCGCGACCCTTTAAAAATAAGCAATCAACTAGAGAGACATTTATCTTTTAAGATAATCAATTTCAACACAGAAAGCGAAGATTTGTGAATTCATTGGTAAGGTTATACATTGTCAGTTTTTTGTTTTTATTTTCATTACTACTAGGAATATTTTATTCATCATATATTTATATCACAGACCAAATAAGAGATAATTACATTCAAAGTGTTCTAGACAAGGCTATCTATATCCATGGCACTACCAGATCAAAGATACTTGTTGATAACGATAACTATGTTTATGATCTAATAATAAATACATTGTGCAACGAAAGAGATAATTCATCTTTTGAAGGTTTTTTTATTGAAAGATCAGGCGAAATTGACATGGAAGCAAAAGACATTGTCAATAAAAAAGAAATAATCAACCACAAATATAAAACGATTAATAAAAATCTGAGTTTTTATGCTGATTTGAAAAATATTTATTTAAAAATATCTTACTACTATTCAGAACAAGGGAATGATTTAGCGGCAATGTTATATATTGTTTTCAATAAAAATAACTTAGTCAAAATTATTTCAGCAGTAAAATTAAAATTTGCAATCGCGATTTTTGTTTTAACTTTTACAATTTTAATTGTTTTCCTATATACAATAAACAAAATAAGGGTTCGACTAAAAAACATTGATGGCGTATTAACTGGAGTTATAAACGATGACTTTGATAGTCTAGTTAAATATTCTAATCTGGAGGTTGTAGATAGAGATTCTTCCATAAAAGAAATAGCTTTAAAAATATACGGCCTATATAAAAGCAACATTGAACTAGTAAAACAAGAGTCGCAGCTGTCAATTATTAAACAGATCACACATGACATCAGATCCCCCCTTGCAGCGCTTGATATTGCTGCAAAATCAATCCCAGATGATACAAAATATGAAAGAGCAATATTCAACTCTGCTATCAACAGAATTCATGACCTAGCAAATGACCTCTTAAGCAAGAATAAAGATATACACTTTGAACAAAGGGAAAATAAGAAAGTTTCAATTGTTAAACTTTTAAACCTCATTGTATCTGAAAAACGCCTTGAGCATTCTAAGAATGACAATGTCAGAATTGAGTTTAAAATGCTCAACGGCGGCTACGAAGCATTTAGCGAATTTAGTAAAAAAGAATTCTACAGGATTATCTCTAATCTTATTAACAATTCAGTCGAAGCAACGTACAGCAAATTAAATGAAATTACCGCAAGTCTAAGCTCGAATAAAAATGATGTTAATATCGAAATAAGTGATACTGGCAAGGGAATACCGAATGAATATCTAGACAAAATTTTTATTCAAGGTGAATCTATTGGCAAGGAAAACGGCAATGGACTAGGTCTTTTTCACGCAAAAAGTTTAGTAGAGTCTTTTGGCGGTAAAATTAATGTAATAAGCGAAATTGGCAAGGGAACCACTATAACTATCAGAATACCAAAAATTGTTCCACCAGAGTCCTTTGTTAGTCAAATTAGTCTTAAAAGAGATTCCAAAATTGTCCTAATAGAAGACGATCCTTCAGTCCATAAAGCATGGGAATCAAGATTTAAAAGAGAAATAAAGTCTTTCTTTACGCTGGAGTCATTTAAAAAGTGGAAAGTCGAAAACGATGAGAGTGGATATATCTATATTTTTGATCAAGAATTTAAAAAAGAAAGCACTAATGGGCTTGAAACCATTCTTGAATTAGGAATAACAAAAGAAAGTATTCTGTGCACCAGCCATTACGAAAACTCAGAAATTCAAAAAACATGTGAGAAAAGTGGTATCGGTCTCGTAGATAAGAGTATGATCCCATATATCCCTATCATTATAGAAGAAGACTCTAAGATTAGAAATTTATCAATCCTAATTGATGATGACCCACTCGTTAGGTTGGTGTGGAAAACAAGAGCAAAGGAACAGGGGATCGAATTTAAGTGTTTTTCAAATGAAGATGATTTTTATAACGAGCTACCTAATATATCCAAAGACTCACCTATTTACATTGATTCTTGTCTCGGAGATGGTGTAAAAGGTGAAGATATAGCTAGAGACTTAGTTACTTGTGGATATGAAAAAGTATCCATTGCAACTGGATATGAAAAGGAGCGCTTTTCTGATCTACCTAAACAAATCAAAATTCAAGGAAAAGGGTCTCCCTGGTAATTTATTTTTTCGCCTTCATTGTTTGCTGTTTTGCGATATTTACAAATCTTCTTAACGCCTTAAGCTTATTTTCGTCTGTGAAACTAATTAAACATTTGTAATCTTGTGAAAACTCTCTTTTTTTAGCAACAGGCAACACTTCCTGAGTGTCGATAATTGTTAAAAAAACTTTTACCGGAGACTCAATAATGAGTAAACGGTACATAATCCACATATTGACTTGAGGTCAATTTATTATTCTACAATATCTTAATTTAGATACTGTGACCATAAACCCAAAATTTAGTCCATTCTCAGGATGAGTCTCACTGTGTTAAAAATAAAACAAGGAGACAATAAAATGAAAGGAAAAAAATTTTCAGAAGAAGTGATTTTCAAAATTTTAAAGGAATATGAATCTGGAATTCCAGCAAAAGAACTTGGACGCAAATATGGAATGGCCGAGCAAACAGTTCATAAGTGGAAGAAAAAATATCACGGGATGCAGGTATCTGATGCTAAAAAACTAAGAAGTCTTGAAGAGGAGAATCGACGTTTAAAACGACTCGTTGCTGATTTAAGTTTAGATAACCAAATGCTCAAGGAAGTTACAAAGGGAAACTTTTAAGGCCCAAACAAAAGAAAAATGCAGCTAAAATGCTCATTGATAAGTTTGGGGTCAGTGAGCGGCATTCGTGCCAAGTTTTAGATATTAACAGATCAAGCTATCGATATGAATTAACTTTGATTAAGAATGACCAAATTGTTATTAATCGAATGCAACAAATTGTACATAAACATCGAAGATATGGATATCCACGAGTTCATGTGATTCTAAATCGAGAAGGAATAGTCCAAAATCGCAAGAGAACCCAAAGAATTTATTTTGAGCAGGGATTTTCTTTAAAATTGAAACGAAAAAAGAAAAAACAATTTTTTCCACGGATAGTAAAACCTTCGGCATCGATGGGGGGTGAAGTTTGGTCTATGGATTTTGTTTCAGACTCACTTGCAAATTCAAGAAAGATTAGAATATTGACAGTCATAGACCATTTCACAAGGTATTCCCCAGGTTTTTATATTGATCATTCAATCTCGGGAATAATTGTAACCAAAGAACTTGATCGAATGATAAAAGAACATGGAAAACCAAAAAGAATTCAAGTAGATAATGGGCCAGAATTTACATCTAAGGCCATGTTGGAGTGGAGTTACAGGAATAATATTGAAATAGATTTTACTCGTCCAGGAAAACCAACAGATAATGCTTATATTGAAAGTTTTAATGGTAGCTTTCGAGATGAATGTCTAAATCAAAATTGGTTTTCTACATTGGCAGAAGCACGAGTTGTAATTGAAAGCTGGAGAAAAGAATACAATGAAGAGAGAATACACAGTTCATTAAAATATTTAACACCTAAAGAATTTGTCAAAAAGGAACGAGAAGATGTAAAACACAGACTCAGTGCAACTCATCTTTAGACTGGACTAGTCAATGGTTTAAGGTCATTATCAGCATCTTCCTTATTCTGACCTTTCATACAAGAAATCGGCTGCTCTTTTATAATATCATGAAACTCCTCAAGACTGCTTACTTCAAGATCATAATACGCTACAATGAATTCAATTATGGTTATATTAGTTCTTATAAGTTCAAGTGATATCCGTTCATGGTCATTCCACTGTAGAATGTTATAACAAACATGGTAGAAAACTATATTCATGCACAAATGCTTGTCTAAAGTCCAATTTCACCCAAGAGGAGCTTGATTTTTATCTTGAAAAATTCAACATAAGACGCCGTCTTTTGTATATTGATGATGCAATTAGCATCTAGGATGTCTCAGATAAATTTTTCATCCTAATTCCTTAGATCTTCTTTTTTAAAAAAAAATAAAAAAATAATTGTGAAGAAAATATCACATCATTTTTATCGGTAAATTCAAGATTTTAGAATTTCATTCTCGATTGTTTGAGTAGGAAAAAAAATAAAAGTCGTTCTGACTTTTGAATATTTCTTCACATTCTTTTAATTTCTAATATATACAAATTGGTAAACACGCACGGTTGAGGGCCGTGTGGCGCGAGCTTTGGAGGTTCAAGTCCTCTCCTGGGCACCATTTTGAAAAAGCTTCCTTTTTAGGAAGCTTTTTTTTTGCCAACTCCTCTAAATCACGAATCTCTCCCAAAATTTTAAAAGGCTTATGCAACGTACTTTCAACTACTTTGCCATTCAGTTGTTGGTTCGAGAGTAGTAGTTTTAATAGTTCTACTCGTTCTTCCTTGTTCTTTGTTTTCCATAATGATTTTGAGTGCTTGGCCAGTTCGAGAATAGAATCACTTGTAAGCATAAAACCTGCAGCAAATTTGCTTTGAACTCTTTCAATTTGAGAAGAGAGAATTTTTTTATCTTCTCTAAGCTGCTTCAACTTTCGCTGATAAGACACCTCATCAATTGTTCGACTCATCAGTAACTCAAGCAGATCATCTTCCTGTTTTTCAAAAGCTTTGATTGCTTGCTGATCACGCTGTATTTGTTTCTTCTGGCCATCAACAATTTTTCTATGCTCATCTTTAAGGTAGTTTGATATTTTAAGAGCAGAACTTTCACTAATCTCAAAGGAGTCTAGGACTGCTTCAAATTGAGCAAAAATCTTCTCCTCAGAAATATTGACTTGTTTTTCACTGTTTTGTTTATGATGTCTCTTACCGTCAGAGCAGTGATAGTATTCAAATTGACGTGTTATATCCTTACTCTTTATATATTTCTTTTTGGGATCATAAAGGATAGCACAACCACATACAGAGCATGTTAGGAAGTTACTGAATATCCCTCTAGGTCTTAGAGTATGTTTTCCTCTTTTCGTGTTAAATACAATATCTAGATGCTCTTTAGGAATGATAATTTCTTGGCTTCCATCATACTCCTCATCAATCCATACAAATTTACCCATATAAAACTTATTTTGAAGTATTTTTTCAACACCTGTTTTTGAAAAGGATCTTACTTTTTCTGGTGGCAGAATATTTTCTTCAATAATTTGATGTTTGATTCCCTCATAAGAAAGTCCATTTACAGCACGAAGTTCAAAAATTCTTTTAACGGCCTTAACACATCTTTCATCTGGATCAACAATAATAACTGCTCGACCTCTTTTATTACGGTTTTGTTCTTCATGAATTCTTTTATTCTTGTAACCAAGAGGTGCTCTTCCTGGAAATACACCCTCCATAGCTTTTTCTTTGGAACCTTTTTGAGATTCTCTACCAATATTAGCAGCAGCGTATTTCGCTACGGCCGTTTCAATATCATCATGGAAAACATCTTCAGGACTACAGTTCTTATCAAAGATCTTTTTGGTTTTATAGTAATGAATTCTAAGCATACCCGCTTTTGCAAGTTTTTGAAGCGTTTCCTTGCTCGTGAAGTTCCTACTTAAGCGGTCGCTCTTTTCAACAATTAGATTAACTGGGGTAGATGACATTGATGCCAGAAGTCTTATCTCTTGAACCATTTGATCAAAGTTTTTCCTCAAGTGGCTTTTAGAAGCAGTTTCAGCAATATTATATTCAGTAAACAAAGTGTAACTCAAATCAGTAATGTACTCATCTCCATGGCGGTGCTGAGCACCTAAGCTGTATCCATCTTTTTGAGAAACATCTGATACACGATTTAAGAGAAGAGCAATTTCAACTCCTCTAAGCTTTGCTTTGGTAATCCCTTTGGGATCAACATAATGTTTTATCTCAATACTTTTCTTTTTCATTTTCAAATCCTTCTTATCAAAATTTCCAATTTAATAAAAGACCAAACAGACTTCAATGTAATTCTAGTTCGAGAATGACCTCCAGTGTGTTAGGAGGCCTCCTCTGAACCTTCTGAATTATCATTTTTCTCTAGGGATTCTTGTTGCCATTTGAAAAGGAGCTTAAAAAACTCTGCTCCTCGTTTAATGTCCTCAAGAGTTAGGTCATCTTCTTCAGTACTCATAAAGTAATCCATTCAGCTATATTAAGCTGTTTGAAAAAGTTTTTTGAGTAAGCACCGTTGGGTACTTCCTGAACAACCTTTAAAATTTAAATTTGTCTGGGACGGATATTGAGGGTGACCGTTGGAGCCAAAATATCTAGGTCAATGACGTACGTCTGATAACGAAAAGTATGACTACTGCAAATGTTGTCCTCACTTGCCATAATCGATCTATTTAATCTTATGAAATTACAGTTCATGCTGTCAAATTTTTCTAGTATCTGCTATCTTTCCATGCACGAAGATTTGCACGAAAATTTAGGTGTTACTTACGTTTTTATAGGTGTTCTTTAGGTCAAAAATTTCGTGCAAAAAATTCTAGAATCTAACAGGGGCAAAGAAAATCAGTTGGTTAGAAAATATTCTAGAGAAATCCCTTATAGCCTAGAAGGCTACAAATCAAAGTTGCAAAACCATTGATATATAATGATTTTCAATCACTCTGCACGAAAAACAGCACGAAGATTAACGTACTAGATCTGTAGGATTGCGTATCAAAATTGAGATTAATCTAGCCTTGGCCGCAAGCTTTCTCCAAGCTATCACATAGCCTCCAATTAGGTAAGAATTAAGAAGAGAATGAAATAGCGATAGAAAGTCTAACGGTCTATAGATCGTTGTCATGTTCCAAATAAAGATGCTCCTCTTAGATACAGATAAAGAGGAGCTTAAAAGATTTATTTTTTGTTGAAATCTAGGAAATTAAGTGAAGAAAAATCCAATGAACTAGCTTCATTAGTCCAGGTTTTAATATATTGGGAGTTACACATTAGTGGCTCTTGCTCAGATTGTGTTGAGATATTGTGTCGAGAATATTTAGCCGCTATATGGGAATCTCTTTTGATAGCTGAAGCAAGTGAGTTTTCAGCATCTTTGCTGTTCATTGCTGAAATATCCTCGCTTAGTGTGTAGTGTTTGAGATTTGTTTTTTCTGAATGTCCTAAGAAAGCACATGTTTGCGAGAGACTGTAACCCATCTCAATTCTAAAATAGATATTAGCACTTCTCCTGAGATCGTAGAAGTAATAATCATCCCTTAAATCAAGATTAAACTCATTGATGGCATGATTAGTAATGTCGTCAAAAAGCTTTTTTAACTTTTCATCATCACGTAAAAAAAGCTCCTTTTCTTTATCCCAAAATACAAATAGGAATGGATACTCAATAAGCTTATTTTTGTACTTACCATACCTCTTGTAACCTTTTAACTTGGATTGTATCGAGAGAATATAGTCACCTGCCCAGTCACTTAGTTTTATAGGACGATAGCTTTTTTTGTTTTTTGGAGCAAATGACATTTTTGAACCATTTGGGCATTTTTCTAGTTTCTTTATTCTGATTTCGATCGGATAACCATTTTTATAAATAATATTATCATCGTTAAGAGTGTACATCTCAGCAGGACGGACTCCAATTTCTCTCCAAAAACGAATGAGCTTTCTAATGTCAGGCATGACAGATTCATCAACATGAAAAGTACATTTTTGAACAGCATCAATAAGAACTTGTGGATAAACGACGTGTCTAACATCAGCCAATTCATCAATTTCACCACCTTTGGTAAACTCATATATATTCATTTTTTCAGGGTTACATCTTAATGCGTAGCCTTGCTCTTTGGCCGTATTAAGATAGGCACGAAATTGTTTTCGCCAAGAGTTCCTAGTCGCAGCAGAGATACATCCTTTTCCTCTCAATTTTTTTGTATATTTTAGACTCAAATCCCATGACTTTAGGTGCTCATTAGTAATATCACAGATTGAATGTATTCCGAGATTTTCAAAAAACGGTATTATACGTCTAAAAACAGATCGTAGATTATCTTTAGATGCTTCACCTTTTTGTCTCTCATTAGTAGCATAGTCACTAAAATATTTTGGAGTATAAATAGAAAATTTCCCATCCTTAGGATCATAACTGCTCTTGCGTAGTGCCTGTGCCCCTGAGTTTGGAAGAAAGCCAGATGATAGTGCATGGTTGAACTCTGCAATATATCCATCTTTTTCACGCTTTGATTTGAGTTTAGGTGTAGAATAAAAATAACGATAGACTCCACTAGGTAGATAATAGTAGATCTTTTCACTCCCTGGTTTTTTCTTATCCTTGTGAAACTTGGTTTTTCTTAAAAGTGATGGATCCTCATATTTGTAACCAACAAATATGAAGTCCTTAATGTTTAGATATTTATAATCCATAGTGATGCCTCCTTCAATTAGCAATCACTAATCAAGCCGTATTAATGGATTATTTCTCCTCATTAAAAAACAAACCCTTTTTTTACTTTTTTATCTAAAAAATCTTCCAGATCCTTTCTCCTAAAAACAAGCTTTCCTCCAAGGTTTATGTAGGAAAGCTGCTTTTGACGTCTGCTATAGTAGTCAACTGATTCAACTGGGATTTTTAGATATTCAGCAGCTTCTTCTATAGAAAATGTATCTTTATTAAGCTTCTCAATAATATTCCCCAAGTTTTGTAAGATTATTAGTGTTCTATCATCTGACATATAAGCTCCTTTACGAAGACACGATCCAACGAATTGAGGAACAACGAAATTCAAAGATTCCAATCTCTCCTGTATGCATTCCTAAGAGAACACGGCCGTAGGGATGCATTAGGATCTTCATGGGGAAGCGTCCTTTTGGCAAATGAACCTTATTGATGGAAATACCTTCATTATCAAAAAATACAATTTGTTCCCTATATCCTCTGATAACAACTTCTTCCGTGACATACATTGAGTGATGTTTTCCTCTTGTCTCCTGATGCTCTCCAATAAGCTTATTCATGATGTATTCTGATGAACTTGGGGAATTGAAAACAGATTGACCAGCTTTCACAACATTTAGTCCATCACTCCAAACTTCATCATAGAAATAATCAGGTGAAGGTTGATCAATAATAAGTTTTAGCATCCCATCAGCAACTTTGAGCCAGTAAAGATTTGAATTTGAACAAGAGACAATACATTTATCCTTAACTCTTTCAAGCTTACTCATATTCTTAATCTTTCTTCCTGGAAGGAGACGTATTTCGTTAATAACTTCTTCAGTCGCTAATGATATGTATTGAATGCATGATCCTTCTTCATCATTTCCATGAGCAATAACAATTGTTCCATCTTGGAAATCACAAATAGAAGTTATTTCAGACCTCTGACCATCTAATATAGGTACTGCGTTGAAGTCTTTATTAATAAGCAGAAGATTCCCATCAACAGTTCCAATCAATAGCTGCTTTTGATCTTGATAATTGATGATTGCAGAAGCTGCAATCCTGTCATTAACAAGCTTATCAAACTTGAGGACTTCTAATGTTTCACTCTTTACAACAGCAATAGATCCATCCTCAGAGACGCTGATAAATTTGGTCATGTCATCAAAGTGTTCATGTACTCCAACGACAACATCAGAATGTACTGGAATGATATTGCCGCTAATTTTATTACCTTTAAAAATTTCTATTCCACGTCTTGCCATTATCTTTCTCCCACACGACCAAGATCTCTTTTGATCTCATGCTTTAATGTTGAAGTTGGATGAAACATGCCAGATGCAATTGCAGTAAGTGCCATGTCATCTTCCAGAACTCTAGCTACTTCGGCATCATTCCAGCCTTGGCCACCATCTGTTCTAGATAAATGGCGTGTGTGAATAATGGCGTCAGCCAGAGTCAGCTCATAGCTACTATGGACGGCTCTTCTAACAACTGTGATCTCTGTTGTACTTGAGATTTTTAGCTTCTTAACCCAGTAATTAACAACAGCATGAATTAGCCTGAAGTCTGCATTGATAAAGAGTGTATTAGTGTTCATTACATATCTACCAATACGATCTTCCATATCGCCTTCATCTCGTTGTCCAATATTTGAATCTACAGGACTCCTAGATAACCAAACAATCTGTGGATAATCTTTTCCTCGACCATCCTCAACGGCTTTATTATTGCCCCCTTGTTGTGAGTAGTAGGTCTCAGATATTTCTCCACCGCTACCTTTCTTCTCTCCAGGGTTTTTGACGTGACCATCTTTTGGGGTCCATTCATTATTTCCATCATTATGGCCAGGGCCACTACCTTCACCATGGATATATGAGAACTCAGTTTCAAGTTCGGCATAAAGATCTCCACTCTTTGATTTTTTAAATCTTGGAATTTTGATCCTTTCCATAAGTTGTTTTAAGCGAAGCTTAAAGCTTTTAGAATTATCATCCCCAAGCTTTGATTCCATAAATTCCTTAATAGGTTTAGGCATCTTCTCTTTAAATTCAGCAGCAATATGCTCAAGCTCAAGATCACGACCGTTAACTTTTAGACCACTTCTTGTGATATCTGCTCTTATATTGTCACTAATAGGCTCAATATAGAGAAAGATCTGACTACCACCTGCAAGGATGGAAAACTTCTGAAGCCAAAGATTACTTGGAGAAAGGCGATTATAGATTTCACCTTTATGGATAATTGCAATATGACCTTTGGCCCCATTGTCAGTGCCTAGAAGAGTATTGTTCTTTTTTAAGAAGTCTTCTGGTTGTATCCACCAGTGAACAATGACTTCATCAAGTTTAACTTTTCCCTTAGCTAATGGACTCTTGTCCAAAAAACCTTTTGTTCCAATAATTCTTCGATTCTTTGTTCCTCCATAGGCATCATTACTATCGTCAGCAGTAAGTACAATACCTGACGGGATTTCATGAAACTTTTTGTTTAAGTTTTGGATGATTGCCTTAAAGCCAACATCACTTCGTTTTGCATTCGTAGTCATTTGTGTTCCTCCTAGTTATCAAAGTTTTTCCTTCTGGCGGTATTTTCATTTTTATTTTTACCGAGAAGGGTTACCGAAGTGCCGCTTTTGGCATTTCTAAGAATTGTTGGAACATCCTTGTTTGATATTTTGACTGGGCCATGAATGAGGTACAGACCATTCTTACTTGAAATGGTCATTTGGTAGCATTTCCCATTTTTCTTTGATTTGTAGACAACCCCATGTGGATTTTGCTTAAGAGCAGAGATTTTCCCTCCAACTCCAAAATTACCAGTTTCACCATGATTTTTATTACCACCTTCGACCGCCAAGGTACCTAGATGACTTTCCATCTCACTAGGAGTCATGCCATCACCGTTATCCACAATCATAAGTTTCTCAACTTTAAACTTAGCTTTGTAGATAGGGTCAACTCCCCAGTGAATTTGTCCTTTAACAACTTTTGTTCTTTTAATGGCCTCAATGGAATTTACAGTCAGTTCTCTGATGAACTGTTCTGGTGAGACACCATTAGACATGATGTTTAGTAGTCTACTTACATTTTCAACTTTTAGTTCTTTCATACTGTTTCCTGCCTTTTTTGTTAGCCCTGCGTTAAGTAAAAATAACATAATTTGAATTATTGTCAAGCAATATTGTCAGACAATAAAGATGTGCAACGATGATTTACAACATTTGCTTTACATTCGCATACTTATGGATCAAAATTTTGGATGTAACATTTACAAATCAGGACGAAATTTATGAATAAGAAAGGTCGACAGCCATCGGATTACCCTCAATTTGCCTTCAGGCTCTCAGCTACCGCAAAGGAAAAGTTAACAGAGATGATTAATGAGGTAACAGATTACTGTAATAAAGACCTTGGTCCAGGTGAATACATGTTTCGAAAAAATGAAATCATCATTGAAGCACTAGAACGTGGATTAAAAGATATTAAGAAAAAGCCAATGAAAAAGAATTAAAGGACTGGTGATATATGCAACTTCAATCGAGGAATTTTTATTTTTTAAAAGAGCATGATGAATCACTGGAAAAACTTGGTGCACTTGCTGAGTTATATTTTGTAAATGATCCCAACACATCACTAATAAAACTTCGTCAATTTGCTGAAATGTTGGCCAAATTTATTGCTGCAAAGATTGGTCTTGAAGATGTTTACAGAGAAAATCAAGTAGATCTTTTAAATAGACTAAAACATAAAGGTGTCCTTTCTGATACTGCACTAGATATTTTTCATTCGATCAGAAAAGCTGGGAATAAAGCCAGTCATGGAACCTTTAATGATCATGCTACTATTCTAGAGCTTCTTCGTATGGCCCAAAAAGTTGCAGTTATGTTTCATAAGGCAATGACCAAACAGGATAAATTTGATCCAGGCCCATTTGTCCCACCTTCTGACCCGTTTAGTGAAAATAAAGATTTAAAAAATGAAATTCAAAAGCTTAGAGACATTGCTAATAAGCGACTAGGAGAAAAAGAGAAGCTTCGTATTCAGCTAGAAGAAGAACGGTTAAAAGTTGATTCTATCAGCGAGTTCCAAAAAGAATGGGATAAAGCTGGAACTGAACTAGATAATAAGCAAAGTGAAATTGATTCAAAAATCAAAACTATCCAAAAAGCAGCTTCAAAAGAATCATCTGTAGAAAGAAAGAAGCTTGAAGAACTATTCTTTAAATCAAGTAATCTCGATCTAAATGAAGATGAAACTCGTCGCATGATTATTGATGGAAAGCTTCAGCTTAGAGGCTGGGAAGCTGATACCAAGAATATTAGGTTCTCTAAAGGTACACTACCTGAAAAAGGACGAAACCTCGCCATTGCTGAATGGCCTACCAATAATGGTCCTGCTGATTATGCATTATTTATAGGTGAAAAGTTAGTTGGTGTTGTTGAAGCTAAAAAATGGAAAACTGATGTTGCAAAAGATTTAATGCAAGCAGAGCGATACTCTTCAGGCATTAAAGATGAAGACAAAGAATATATCATCAACGAATGGGATTCATACCGAGTGCCTCTTGCTTTTTCTACTAACGGCCGTGGATACCTTGAACAAGTTAAAACGAAAAGTGGTATTTGGTTTAGGGATTTGAGGCTAAAAAGTAATCTTGCTAGACCACTAACAGAATGGCCAACTCCTAGAGAGATTGAGGATATTCTCAAATATGACGAGGAAAAAGCGAACTTTGACCTAAAAAATGAAAATATAGACATCCTTCCACTACGTCGCTACCAAAAGCAGATGATAGATGTTGTTGAAGAAGCAATACTAAAAGGTGAAAGAAAAGCTCTTGTCGCTATGGCAACTGGTACAGGAAAAACCAGAACAGCAATTTGTTTAGCCTACAGGTTAATTAAAACTAAAAAGTTTAATCGAATCCTCTTCCTAGTAGATAGAACTTCTCTGGGTGATCAAGCAAAGGATAGCTTTGAAGAATTAAAGATCGATGGAGGGAGAACTTTTGCTGAAATTTATAATATCGAAGGACTTGATAAAATTGAACCAGAACTAGAAACGAAAGTGCATTTTGCTACAGTTCAAAGCTTAGTTAAAAGAATACTCTATCCTTCTGATTTAGAAGAAATTCCTTCTGTTAGACAGTATGATTGTATTATCGTAGATGAGTGTCATCGAGGATATACGCTAGATAAAGAACTAAGTGAACATGAGTTTACTTATAGAAGTGAGCAAGATTTTATTTCTAAGTATCGTCGTGTTATTGATCATTTTGATGCTGTTAAAATAGGTCTTACTGCAACCCCTGCAAAGCACACCAATGATATTTTTGGAAAACCACTTAAGTTTTATACTTATTCAGAAGCTGTCGTTGATGGATTCCTTGTTGATCATGAGCCACCTATCGTGATCAAGACCAAGTTATCAGAAGAAGGAATTAAGTGGGAAAAAGGCGACGACGTTCAAGTGTATGACCCAGAAGATGGGAATATTGACGTAATCAATATGGAAGATGAAGTTAAAATTGAAGTAGAAAACTTCAATAAACAAGTCATAACCGAGAACTTTAACAAAGTAGTTGTCCAAGAACTCATTAAACATCTTGAGCCTCTTGAGAGGATGAAAGGAAAGACACTCGTTTTTTGTGCAAGAGATGATCATGCCGATATGGTCGTTAATCTTCTTAAAACAGAGCTAGAAAAAGAATATGGAGAAGGCTCAATCCCTAATGATTTAATTGTTAAAATTACTGCTACTGCAGACAGACCAAAACAATTAATTAAAAAATTTAAAAACGAAACCTATCCAAACATTGTTGTAACTGTAGATTTGTTGACAACAGGTATTGATGTTCCAGAGATAACAAATCTTGTCTTTTTAAGACGTATAAGATCAAGGATTCTTTTTGAACAAATGCTTGGTCGTGCCACAAGACTTTGTGAAGATATCGATAAAGATTCATTTAAGATTTATGATGCCGTTGGAGTTTATAATAGTTTAAAAAACTTCACTAGCATGAAGCCAGTTGTAAAAAACCCAAAGGTCTCATTTGAAGAATTAGCTGGTGCTCTTGATGATGTAGAACAAGATGGTGCAAAGAATGAAATCGTTGAGCAAATTCTAGCTAAGTTTCAGGCCAAGAAGAAACACCTTAAGGGTGAAGATCTTGAAACATTTAAAGCTTTGACCAAAATGGATCCTAGTGAGTTTGTCGATCATCTTAAAGAAAAGAAAGGTCGAGTCCTTTTCGATGAAGACCTTGCAAAATTTTTGGATAGATTAAGAGCTGAAATTACTCCTGTTCTTATCTCAACGCACAATGATGAAGTAACAGAAGTTTCAATTGGTCTACCTGATGGAAAAGAGGTAAAAGATTATCTATCAGAATTCAAATCCTATATAGTCCAGCATGAAGAAGATCTACCTGCTTTAAAGATCGTTTTAACGGCTCCTAGAGACCTTAAAAGGGATGATCTTAAGAAGCTTCAAGCTACACTTATGGCCGCTGGATTTGGAGAGAGAACTCTTGATGCCGTTCACAAGGAACTATCTGGTGAAGAGATGGCTGCTTCAATTATTGGCCACATCAGAAAGGCCATGGATAAAGATATTTTAATACCATTCAATGAGCGTTTGCATGAGGCATTGGATAAATTGAAAAAGAAACACGACTTCAAAAAAGGTCAACTTATTTGGTTAGAAAGAATTACTAAGCAAATAGAAGCTGAAAAAGTGGTTGATCGTGATTCTCTAAACTCAGGAATCTTCAGAACTGAAATTGGAGGATTTGAAGGACTTAACAAAATTTTTGAAGGAAATTTAGATTCAGTTCTAGGTGAACTACATGAATACATTTGGCAAAGAAAATCAAAATAGATTTATAAATATAAGGAAATGATAAATGACAAATTCAATTGATATCGTATCGAAACTGTGGAAGCTCTGTGATGTTCTTAGGGATGATGGTGTTAGTTACCAAAACTACGTGACAGAATTAACTTACATTCTTTTCCTTAAGATGTTAGCAGAAAAAGGCCAAGATAAGAGACTCCCTGAAAGATTTAGATGGGAGCATATTTCAAAGCTTGATGGAACTGTTCTTTACGATGAATATCGTCAGATGCTTCTCTCTCTTGGTAGTGGAAAAGATGAAAAAGGCAATACTATTAAAATTGATGAAAAGATCATGATGATTTACTCTAATGCTCAAACATCAATTAAGAAGCCAAAGCACTTACACACTATTTTTGAAACATTTAATAATCTTGATTGGTATTCAGTAGATAAAGATCATTTTGGGGATCTTTATGAAGGCCTTCTAGAGAAAAACGCCAATGAGACCAAAAGTGGTGCTGGCCAATACTTTACTCCAAGACCGTTAATTGACAGCATGGTTAAGCTCATGAAGCCTAAATTAGGAGAACTAATTCAGGATCCTGCGGCAGGAACTGCGGGTTTTTTAATAGCAGCAGATACCTATATTAAAAGTCACAATGACATCTTTTCCTTAAAAGAAGCTCAGTATAATTTTCAAGTCAAAGACGCATTTTATGGTATGGAAGTAGTTCATGATACTCATCGTCTGGCAATGATGAACATGCTCCTACATAACATAGAAGGTGACCTTAAATACGAAAGTACTTTATCATCTGCTGGAGCTGAATTAAAAAAAGCCGATCTTATTCTAACGAACCCTCCTTTTGGGGCATCAAAAGGAGGTGGAAGTATTACTAGAGATGACTTAACGATTAAAACCAATAACAAACAACTTTGTTTTTTACAGCACATTTATAGAAATCTAAAACCTGGTGGAAGAGCTGCTGTAGTTTTACCAGATATTATCGACAAGCATGGTGCTCAAGTATTTGAGGACTTAATGAATAAGTGCAATCTACATACTGTATTGAGATTACCAACAGGGATTTTTTATTCACAAGGAGTAAAAACAAATGTTCTCTTTTTTACTAAAGGAGTAACAGAGGTAAACAATACATCACATACATGGATTTATGACTTAAGGTCAAACATGAAGTCATTTGGAAAAACAAACCCTATAAAAGCTGAAGACTTCTATGAGTTTGAAAAATGTTTTGGCGACGATCCTTGTGGAAACAGCCCAAGAGTAGATTTAGGAGAAAGTGGAAGATTTAAATGCTTTAGCATTGAAGAAGTGCGTGCAAATAAATTTAACTTAGACATTAATTGGCTAAATTCATCAAATGGAAATCAGTTAAATGAAGAAGATCTTCCTACTTTACTAGAACAAAATACATCTAAGCTTGAGTCTATTCTTAATAATTTTGAAGAAATAGTGGATGAAATTAATTCATCTGAGAGTGATAGAGATAAAAACAATTGGGTGCAAACTATTATGCAATATATAGGAAATTGGGGAAGTGGAGGTACACCTCTACGTAGTAAAACTCAATATTATGGTGGAAGTATTCCTTGGCTTAAAAGTGGTGATCTAAATAATGGACTTATAACACAAGCTGATGAATTTATAACTGAAGAAGGATTGAAAAATAGCTCCGCAAAAATTCATGCAAAAGGCAGTGTCTCGATTGCAATGTATGGAGCGACTGTTGGGAAAATAGGTCTGCTTGATCTTGATGCTGCAACAAACCAAGCTGTGGCAAGTATTCAAACAAATGAAGAAATTTGTAACAACAAATATCTTTTTTACTACTTAATGAGCCAGAAAGAAGAGTTAATTAAAAAAGGAAAAGGAGCCGCACAGCCAAATATTAGCCAAGAGATTCTAAAGGCACATCCAATTCCTCTGGCTCCACCAAACGAACAAGATCATATTGCTTCAATATTGGAGGAAAAAATAGAAACATTTGTTCAAATGGAAGGATATTTAAAAGAGGTTTTGTCAGATATCGCCACCATAAAGGAGCTTTATTTAAAGAAAGCTTATAATGGCGATTTCACATTAAATTCGGGAGAACCATCTGTTGAGCAAAAATTAAACGAGATTATTGGAAGTAAACTAAATAAAAAAGAAACAGGTAAGAAGAAGTCGAGAAAAAAATAATGCAAGTTACAAAGCCTCATATTTTTTCTTCTGATAGACCAATCTCCCAATGCTCAGAAGATTTATTAGATAGAGCTAAATTTTCAGCAGAATTGGCAAAGTCTATTTCAAACTGGGAAGAAAAAGATAGTCTTGTTTTGGCCATATACGGTGCTTGGGGTGATGGTAAATCTTCTGTAAAGAATATGATTAAAGAGCGATTAAGTGAGAAAGAAAATAATCGGTCTGTTTCAATACTTGAATTCAATCCTTGGCAGTGGGGAAATTCGGAGAAAATAACTAAAGCATTTTTTGAGGAATTAAGCAGTAGCCTTAAAGAAAGTGATGACAGACAAGAACGAAAAATTGGGCAAAAATTAGAGCTATATTCAAAATATCTAGCTTTAAGCGATGATTTAATAACTAAGATTAAAGATTGGCTACAAAAGCTACTGCTATCTCTTGGTTCTGGAGGGTTACTATCAGGATACTTTTTTGAAGAGCAAGCCAAAAAAATAATAATTGTGTGTTCAATAGTGGTACTAGTACTCTCTCAATTGATAGATGTGATTTCATTTGGTGTAAATTGGCTACTCAAGCTAATAAACCTTAAGAAAACAAATGGCTCCACTCTTGATTCTCGTAAGAATGAAATAAAGATAGAGTTATCAAAACTGGATCGTACTGTTGTAATTGTCCTAGACGATATTGATAGGCTTTCCAAAGAAGAAACAAGAATATTATTTAAGTTAATTAAAGCAAATGCTGATTTCCCTAATATAGTCTATTTAACTTTTTTCCAAAGGGATATTGTAGAAAACAGTTTAAATGAAGACTCTATCTATGCAGGCAAAGACTATTTAAAAAAGATCATTCAAGTTGGATTTAACCTACCTCATTTATCTAGATCGAAAGTTCATTCAATTTTATTTAAAAAGCTAGACGAACTTCTGTCTATGTCACAATTAGATAAAAATTTTGAAAAAGGACGTTGGTCTTCAATCTTTAATGGAGGACTTGGACAATATTTCAATAACCTTAGAGACGTTAATCGTTTTATATCTACATTTACTTTTCATTTTGGAATCTTAAAAACAGATAAAACTTATGAGATTAATTTCATCGATCTTGTTGGACTTGAAGTCTTAAGACAATTTGAACCAAATATTTATACAGCAATTCATTCCAATAAAGATGCTTTTACAAAAGATTCATCTAGTGGGTATGAGCATGAACGTACTCGATATAAAGAGATAATTAATAATGTAATTGATAAAAATGAAATTGGTGACAAAGAAATAATCCAAACGATATTTTCAGAGTTGTTTCCGAATGTAAAATGGGCCTACTCTAATTATTCTAGAAATATTCATGAGGAGGATTTTCAAACTCTTAGGGTTTGCCATCCAGACATTTTTGATCGCTATTTCTTATTAAACCTTCCTGAAGGCGATTTATCTAAATCTGAATTTGACTACGTTCTTTCAATTACAAACGACGAGGAAGCTTTATATAAATACCTGATAGATCTAAATTCAAGAGGACTTCTTGAAACATTCATAGATAAATTTGAAAACTATAAGCAAGTAGTTGATAAAGAACATGCTGTAGATTTTGTATCTTGTATGTTTAGGATTGGTGATATTTTATCCGATGAACACGAAGGTTTTTTTCATACATCCCCAGTTGTACATGTTCAGAGAATTATTCACTGGTACTTTAAAAAACAAGACTTTGGAGACAATAAGAAAGATCTATATAAAGAAGCTCTCAAAAAGACAAAAGGTATATTCTTACCATTAGATGCTATCTATTCAGAGATAATTACGAGAAAAGAGGATCAGTATCCTGATAACTACGTTTTTTCTGAAAGTGACTTTGATGAGTTAAAAGAGATAGCTGCACAAATAATAGAGCGAGTTCTGAAAGATGAGCAACAGCTTGTCACCAATCGACATTTCCCTAGAATCCTTCACTGTTGGAAGCTTCTTGTAAGTGAACAAGATATGAAGGACTGGTTTAATAAATATATAGCCACAGATGAAAACTTGTTATTCTTCCTCTCTACGCTTGTGTCAAAGTCTTTTTCTTCATCTGGTTATGAAACAAAGATTGAGCATCACATTCACAATAATTGGCTGTCAGTATTCTTTGATGATCTTGAGGAGGTTTATTCAAGGATTCCTAATCTTGAAGCCTTGGCCCAAACAGATGATAAGAAAATCACAGTTAAAGCGTTAAAGGAAAGTGAGGATAAGTTGAGACATCCTGAAAAATATAAAAATAGATGGTAATTATGAAAATTATTGCCCTTTAAATATAAGGACTGTAAATGGCAAAAAGAAAAAGTAATCCGAGCCAAGTAAGATTAGAACCACCTGTGCTTGTAATTAGTCACAAAGAAGCAGAACAGAAAATACAAGACCGAATTAATAGTGGAAATGATCATTATAATCGGCAAATAAGCTCTGAGAAAGAATATGATGAGCTAGTTGCTGATATAAAACGATGGTCAAAGTATAATCATGAACTTTTAGTACGTATTTTTTCTAATGAATCAGTGGCTGAAGAGTACAGTAGATCTTTTGGGGGTTCATTTTTAATGAATCAATCTTGGAGGTATTGGTTAGACAAAGAGAAAGAAAGTATTGCAGACAAAGTGAATAGATTAAAGGCTATCAAGGAGAGATTAGAATTAATACCTTCGAATATCAAAAATGATGAGGTGCCTACATCATCTCGAGGAATTGATCCTAATAATAGACAAATCTTTATTGTGCATGGTCATGATAATGAGGTTAAAGAAACTGTAGCAAGAGTTTTAGAAAAAATTAATTTGGAGCCAATTATTCTTCATGAGAAAGCAAATGAAGGAAGAACTATCATTGAAAAATTTGAAGATCATTCTGAAGTTGGGTTTGCGATTATTCTTCTAACTCCCGATGATCAAGGATATGCAAAGAGTTCACCAGAAAAAATATCAGATCGAGCACGGCAGAATGTTATTTTAGAGCTAGGTTATTTCCTTGGAAAATTGGGAAGAAGTAGAGTGTGTGCATTGTATAAGGCTGGAGTTGAAATTCCCTCTGATATGAGTGGAGTTCTTTATGTTCCTTATGATGGCTCAGACTCTTGGAAATTTGCCTTGGCGAAAGAAATAAAAGCTGTCGGTATAGACATAGATCTCAATAAGTTAATGTAATAGAGGGGCAATATGAGTGATCCTATCTCAACAACATCAGGAATTGTTACAATCTTACAATCAGGATTTCAGTTTCTAGAGTATGTTAAAAGTTTAGCTGGTAGTGATGTTATTTCGGCAGTCTACAGATGGGATGGAACTCTTGTTGAAGGAAGTTCAAAAATACCATTAAGAATCCAATTTGATGAAAGTAAAACTACATGGTGGTATTGGGTAGAACGTCTGGAAGATTATACCTTTGTTAGGTTTCCAGTGGTTTCATCGTGTTTACAAGAGATACCTGGCCAACGAGGCGATGAGCAGACTACAAATGCAGATTATTGGAGATGGGTTCCTGTCAATATGCCTGGTACTATTGTTGGTGGGAATAGCAACTTTAAAAATATTATGGTTGATTTTATGATTATAGGATATCGAAAGAAAGCTCTAATTAAGCAATTCACCTCATAGATACTTTTAAGTAAATATCTACGTAGTTCGATAAATCCTCCAGTATTTTAATAACCCCAATGAGATCACAATGTAAAATCAATACCTTGTTCGATCATTTCCATTACACTGGTTCGATAATCGACCACTAGTGGGCACCATTTAAAAGCAGATACAAGATGACCGATTTTGATACTAGATGGATAAAGTACTTAATCAACTTAATGAATTTTTAGAAAAAAACTCTCAAAAAATTTGAAGAACAAGGATTAATTCAATCATTTGAGTACAATTTTGAGTTAGCTTGCAATACGATCAAAGATTATTATGAGTCGCAAGGGGAGAAAAATGTAGGAAAATATTTCAACATTTAAAGACATATACAAATTCTCAAATTTATTCTTCGTTTAAATCTTGAAAGTAATGAGGGAAATGGGGCAAAGTATAATTATCTTTCTAAACAACTCACTTCATGAATATTATATTTTTTTATTTTTTTATTTTTTTATAATATTTATTTACTTATAATTTTTCTATGAAAATATTTTTACACATTTTTATTTTATTAATTATATCTTCTTCAAAGGTCTTTCCTATGATGGTTCAAAGTAATTACGATGTAGTAGCATGGTCAAAAACCAATAAACAATTACTTTTGAAATTAATTGAACATGGTCCTGAAGGAGGTTCCTTAACGGATTACATGATAATAGATTTTGATCAGAAAATTCTCAATGTTTACCACTTTACAAATACAATGAGTCCAGGTGATGGCTCTACTCCAGAATGGATTAAAGAAGAGAATTATAAAGAAGCTAGAAAAAAATTAGTTGAAAATATTAATAAAAATTTTGATAGTATAAAAATCAAAGAGAGCATTTTTTCTGGTATGTTTGCAAAAAAGAGAAATTTAAATATCGTAGCTGGATCATCGAAAGATAAACTTATCTTTGAATATGTACCAACTGAATCTTCTCTTTTTTCTAAAAATATTAAGATCAAATTGAAAAACAAAAAATCTGTCGAATTCATTGATAATAAGGCTCATTTAGATATGTTTGAATTGGAATTAAAAGATTTTTCGATTGTACTTGAACAAAGTTTAGTCTCAGTTTCACCTGATTATAAATACATATTTGCAAACTTTGCCATTAGGTACAATGATAGTGATTTTGCCACTCCAGGAACATCCAATTATCTTGAATTGAAGCATGGAAAAATAATTAACCTCGAATTAAAAACAATTGAATATTAAATTTAAATCTCATTCCTCACAAACTAGTGAATAATTCAAATGTACCAACAATCAATTCTTTTGGAATTAATCGAATCTAAATATATGGCAGAGTTTTATTACCTTGTTGCGGAAAGTTAGATATAGAGATCTATTCAAATATTGTTCCTTTGGTACAAAAGAAATCAGATCTTAAGAAAGTAAGAATATAATGAAACGCAAAACTTATACTTGCAATTAATCCACTACGAAAATTAATAACTATTGGGGCAATAAAAAAAGAGTTAGCGTGGAGAGAATTAGTGTAGAATAAAATTGGTTCATGCCAATATCATTAATACTTCAGGTTGTAATCGAAAAATTTTGTAATAAAATACATAAGAAAAAAGATATAGAGACTATATTACACTACAGAATTTGAATAATTCATGTATGCAGAAAAGATAAAGTAAAAACGCTGAATTAGATTGAAAACAAAAGGTGTGTGAGCAAAAAAAGAAAGTAATCTACTCCTGTACAACTGTCAGTAATGTTGAAAAACATGGAAATATTTTTAAAGTAATTAATTACAATAATATGTGGATATAATCGTTTCCATGAGAAACGAATTGGAGATGGTGTATAGTTTCCTACAGGCCCATATTGGTTATCAGAATTTTGAGTTGGTTGAACGAGGAAAAATAATACAATGAATGATCCAATTATTGGAAAGACACCCGAAAATATATACGCCCCTGACTGGCCAATATCGTGAAATCGTCTAAAACTTACAGCAAGCGCAGGAATATAAACGGCCAATATGTATCCTATAAAAATTGATTAAAGAAAATATAGACTGATATATGACAGATATTCCATATAAAGAGTTTATTACTGATATGTTAACGAGTTGAAATAATCAGAATTCCTTTCTTGTTGCTCGGCCGTTAAATAGTAAGTATTTCCCAACGAAAGATAGATATTCATTCATTTGTTATTTAATATTTTCACAGTATTAAAATTTCTAAAACATAAGGGTATTATCATGCATAAAAAAATAATAGGTGAATTGTAAAAAAAAAACATTGGAATGATAGAATTTCAAAAATGAAGTTTAATAAAAGAAAAATTATTTTAATCGATTTTAAGAAAATAACTAAATATGAGATACTTACCTAGTAAAAAGCATGAAGATGAATAAACCAAAATTAAGAATTACAAAAAAACACGTGGAAGATTTTTTGAAAAAAAATGAATATCAAATAACCAAATTACGTGATTTCGATGTTGCCCTAGAGTGTATTAAAAGACTAGGAAATTTTTACAGCTTTATGGATGAAGTTGAAGACATCCTAAGTCATGATTTTTTAATTGTGAGAAAAGCATCTACCGGGAAAATTAGACTATTTCAATTCGAAAAATCAGATATGTTTCTAAATTCTAACTTTCATGATTTAAGTAAGGAAGATGAAATTCTTCATATCTATAGAGGAAAATATCCTTTAGAGAAAGCACAGAAGATACATGATAAAATTGGCTTTTCCTCGATTGAAGAGTTTTTTTACGCAGTTTTAGATGAGATGTACATTGAAAAAATGTGTTCACAATCTAAGTTTTTATTTGAACAATTTTTTAAATATATAGATAAAAAATTTGAAATTGTTACCAATTCAGAAGAAATTGAGAAAACTGTTACTGAACTTATTCAATTGAGTTCACTATTAAGACCAGAGAATGCAAAACATTTGGAAGAAATACAAATTGAGTATAATTCAAAAATTACAAATCCAAGTATTAGACGAAAATATAAAAATGATGCCATTACAAATCTCAAAAAGGTAAAAATCAGTATTGAATTAAAAGATGTTTTTCAGCTAGTAAGCGATAATGTAGGTACAAAATTGGGAGAAGAGGTGTTTCAGCATATACTTTTACAAAGACCCAGAAAGTAAAAAACATTTTAAAGCCTAAACTTTCTCTAGGTATTCGTGAACTTGTTAATATTGCGAAATGTTTTATAAAGTCAAAAAATAATCTTCAATTAATATCGACGATAAATAACAGAGTGATGAGCACGGGTAATTGGAAGAAATCTCAAATAATTTCAGGTTGTTAATTGTCCTTGTATCACAGAAGGATGTTTTAGAATATAATTAGTATGGGTGCTCGTTGTCTTTGTTAACTTTAGTTTGCTATCAAAGTCAATTGAGAGCAACTCTGGATGGAGAATTTCAATGAGTGTAGGAAAAATTATTTATGTAGGAAATGATCAGGCCTATTGGTCTAACTTACAACAACGGTTCAAAAAATATTATCCTAAAGAGAACTTTGAGTTTAAAAATATTTGGTCTGAACATGAGCAAGATATCACAAATTTTTTCATTCAGATTAGACAGATTCAAGATATCCTGGTTCTATACTTAGATTTTTCAAGACACACAAGCGCAATGATTGGATTAGCTAAATACTTAAGATCGTCAACTCCACTAGATTTTATTCCGACGATTGGACTTATGGACTACCTTATTGAGCCATTCACGCTTAAAAGAATAATGTCAACAGGAATTCTCATAAATCATATCAAATCTGATGAAATTTCTAACGTGATATTTCATGGACTATATTTAACTGGTAAACCTTTTTCTGCACCAGTTCAGTTGGCCAGTGGGAAATTGGATAGGGAAGCTAGTGCAGAGTTTACTGTAAGATTTGGAAATATGTCTGTAGAGGGAATTCATGCTGAGTTTGACTATCCTTTTGAGGAAGGTAAGACATATGAGTTTTCATCAAATATAGATCCAAAAATTTCAGCAAAATATTTTAAGCTTGTAACTTGGGACACAAAAAATCTATATTATTCTCATGCGAGGGCCGGAGATTTTGAAACTGTATACAAATTGAGACCCAATAGTACCACTAAAGAAATGGATAAACTTGTGGGAGAAAGAGATCATCTTGTAAATTACCTTTCCGGATTAGATAGAACAAAGCACAAAGAAGAATACAACAACAAATCTGAACGTGTTGTAGTTTTAGAAAATAAAATGAAAAAATTATCTTCTACTATGGAACGTGAGTCTAAAGATGATATCATTGACCAAAAAAATTATATTACTAAATGGATTGAAAGTTCAATTGATACATCTTTCGTAAAAAGAACTAGAGTTCTAGCAATTAGTCCTACTTTGCACTTTTTGAATCATACGAGAAAACGTCCTGGACTTTATTTTTTTTCTATACGTTTTCATGCAGAACTTGATCCAAATAGAAATTACATTGAAGAAACGTTTCCACATATTATTGCATTAGAGTTTACAGACAAAAAAGACAAAGTAGAAACAGAAAAAAAAGAAGAAAATAAAGAAGAAGATACTAAAATTAAGACTTATGTAAATGAGGCGGCCCTCAATATTCTTATCAAACAGATTTCTCAAGTACAAGATTACAAACCGATTATTGTTGTCTATCAAACAAATCTAAGTTCGACTAATTTGAAAGAGGCCTATTCCTATGATAAAATTATGAGTACGACTGATGGAATTAGTTTGGATCACCAGATTCACAAATTTGCAAAAATGTTTGAAGCGAAGCATGTGCAGGAAGATAAGCTTAAAAAAAACAAAATGTACTATTTTTCTAAGATGGATGAATCTAGTTTTGCTGTTTATAAAAATAAAATTCAAATGCTAGAGATTTCAGAGTCTGAAGTTGTTCTAAAAAGTGAGGTTCCCTTGCCTATTGGTACCGTCTTACAGTTAACTGAACCAATCAATGTTCATTTGACAATAGTTCCAGATCATCAAAACAAGTTACAATCATCGAATAAAGAAAATATTTATTTATCCTTTATACATGGAATGGGAGAAATTGAAATAAAAGAGCTAAGACATTTTATCAATTCGGTATTCTTTGAAGAATTGGAAGCAAAAAAGAAATCCGAGAAAGAAGAATTTAAAAAACTGAATGAAAAAGTACAGCATGAGAAGACTTCTTCTTCTAAAAAAGATAATAGCGAAGAAGAAGAATAGTTCGTCTCTCTAGTTAAAGTGTAAATTTCTTTAGAATAACTCGAAACTCACTCCAATGGTCGATAGGGTATTGTTCAATATCATGTGAACTTACTTCTATACTTCCACCATAGGTTTCTATAAAGGTTTTAACTAGGGGGAGACCGTAGCCAGTGCCTTTTTCTCCATTTGTTCCTCTGCGGCTAGTGGTAGAGCTAGGATTAAATAACTGGTCTATAAGTTCTTGAGGAATACCTATTCCATAATCTTTTAATTCAAGCACAACTTGATTGTCCTGCTCGTATATTTTAAAAGTAATTTTACCATTTTCAGGGGTAAATTTGACCGCGTTTGTAAATAAATTTGCAAAAACCTGGTTTGTGATACTTCCCACTTCACATACCATTTCTAAGTTTAAATCATTGCAGATGACTTCATAATTTATATTTTTTTCATCTATGAGAGATTTTGTTAGAAATTCAATTTCATTAATCAGATCAGAAGATTTTATATGTCCTAATTCTATTTTTTTCTTATTGTCTTCAATTGAAAAGCGTTCTCGAGTATAGGTGAGAATTTCCTTAATTTTATCAAGAGATTTTTCTAAATTAGAAATCGCATATTGGGTTCTTTTATCAGGATTCTCAACCTTTTCAGCTAATATTTTGTGAAACCCTCTCGCAACAGATAGTGGATTGACAATATCGTGACAAAGAACTCTTAGAAAAGTAGCTTTTTCTTGATTCATTTCTTCAATTTGTTTTGTTTTCTTTGCCGATTCTAAAATTGTCTGGACTCTAATATTTAATACTAGGCCAGAGACAGAATCTTTACTTAGAAATTCATTGACACCCTCTTTGAATGCTTCTTGCAGTGCTTCTTCTGCATCATGAGAGGTACATATAATTACTGGAAGGTTACATATTTTTTCGTTAGCTCGTATCTTTTTCAAGAGTTCAATCCCTGAAATTTCTGGCATTTCAAGATCAGTTAAAACAAGATCAGGCGGAGAGGTTGTGATGGCCTCGTAAGCTTCTATTGGGTTCAAAAATGTCGTAACGTCATACTCGTTAAGCATGTGAGCAAATAGTTTCAGAAAAATCTGGGTATCATCAACAATGTAGACCTTCTCTTTCATAAATTTATTTTGCCTTAACAAAAAGTAGAAACATAGAGAAATAGCTTTAAGTTAATTTATCTGAAGGGATAGGTTATAAGTTATTTAAACAACTAGCTTACATGAGCAAAATAAATGGTCAAAAAAAACAACAACATATGAAGATTTCTATATTTTACACTTTTTTGTGCCCACTTTTGGAGCACTCATTTCAATTCCCTCTACTTTGTTGTTTTTGCAGAAAAATGAGACTTTAATACTGTCTTTAATGCCCCCTCCTAGTATGAATCTCGTTTCTGGATCTTTCCAGTTACAATAATAAGATAGCGAGTTTTCATTCATAAAAATGGGCATACTTTTGTGATAGCTTCCACAAGTTTGAGCGAAAAGACAGTCTTCTAAAACACTACCTTCTGTTTTGGCACAACTTTTTTTTAAAATGAATACTTCTGTAATTTTCTTTTCATTATTTTTATTCCAGTTCAGCGAACAAAGGGATTTGTATTTGGCTTTAGGGTAATTTTCATTACAGGCATAGAGACTAATTTGAAATAAAACAAAAATACATAATATATATTTCATTGGCCATTTATCCTTGCAAATTGCATCGATCCAATGCGGGTTAGCTTTTCGCAGCGAGCACCTGATCCGTTTGTATTATAATTACTTGACCAATAACAGACCTCTGTAATAATACCTTTTTGATTTCCATTATAGATTTTCCCATCATCAGTTTTAAAATGTGAAAAAATAGCTGCATGTCCAGCATAAAATACAGTTTCATTTCGATCTAATTTTAAAGCGTCAGTGGATTGTGGTATTCCTTTTGCAAATTGATTTTTGATTGTATCTGAAATGCTTTTTGGAGAATCTTTATAGGGAATTTCTATCCTAGCAGTTTTCCCTAATTCATAGTCGGCCGTAAATTTGATAAGATTTGCTTGTCCATAATCTAGATAAAATCGAGGAAATGGTTTTTTACATTCTAAAAGATGTAAATATTTTTTTTCAAAATCTGAACGTTGTTTTAAGATTTTAATGATGGCCAAGAAACTCGCTGTTGTGCAATTTGAAAGGTGGCATTTAGTTTGAACTCCGGTAATAACATCATTCATGGCCTGACATACTTTATTTGTTTCATTTCGTTTGAACCCTTGTCCCTTCTCAGAATTTCCTGATTTATAACCACAATTTGCAGGTGGGTCAGAAGATAAATTTTTAACTGAAAAATCATTTTCACTCACTTTATATACGCTTTCTTTCGGAAGGCCTTTTTCATATTCTTCTTTTGCAGTAAGCATAATATCTCGTTCTTTATTGGTTAAGTATTCACAATGATATTTGGGATTGACATAACCATCAACTATTTCAGCTATTTGACCACTTGAAATGATTGATGTTGTTTCTTTTGTACTTAGATTTTCATTATTACTACTGTTTTTTTTAACATCTTTTTTATCTTTCTTAACTGAAAAAAAGTCATAAAGCGGATTACTATATGTGTTTTTAAAATAAGAAGATTGTGCAATAAGTGAATCACATGGAGATAAGAAGAAAATTATGAGTAAAATATATGCAAATTTCACTTTATTATTATAGATGGGCCTCTCATCGTTCTCGAAGGGAAAAATATTCCTTTATTTATAAGGTATTATTAATTTAACTCTAAGTTGAGACGAAATTTCTTGAAGCACTAGATCTCCCCCAATTTTTTTCATTATTCCTCTTGAAACACTCATCCCTAGTCCTTTGTCTTTACCAAATATACCTGTAGTAAAAAAAGGATCAAAAACTTTATCTTTAAGTTCAAAAGGAACTCCATTGCCTGAATCGATAAAAGTAATACTTAAATAATCATCATACTCAAAAAATAGTTCTACTGATTTATGATTTAAATTGGCCACGGCATGAATACTATTTTCAATAATTTGTAAGATGACTTTATTCAAAAGATTTTTATTCGTATTCAAATAAAAGTGAGAATCATAGTTATTTAGTTGTAAATAGATATGTGAATTTTTAAGTCTTATATCAACAAGAGAGAGAATGTGAGTGATGATCTCTTCAAGCTTTAATTTTTCTGAAAACTCGAATTTATTTGTATTTTCTTGGGTATATTCCTTCAAGGCCTGTGTAATATGATGTATACGATGTGAGTTTTCTCGAATATTATCGATAAGTTCCTGATCTTTAACCTCTAATAAACCTTTGTTGTGCAAGCTACGCTCCAGTTTCAACAACTTTCCTAAAAGTATCATGAGTGAATTATTATTCTCATGTGACATACCAGACGCTAGACCGGCAATACATTCATCTTTTAATGCAATTGCAAGTTCATTTTGAAGTTCAAGTTCATGCTTAATACTTTTTGCCAAGAGTAGTAATCCGCTTATTCCAAGAGATTCTTTTTCAATTGGATTCATTGTAAGAAGTGTTTGATGAACTTCTCCATCTATCGCAATAAATTCGATTCTTTGTTCTGTTTTCATTTGACCTTTTCTAAGGCACTCAAGCAAAGGTGATTTGATTGGAACAAAATTTTTAATAGATTTTCCTATGAGTTCACCTTCACTTAAACCCACTGCGTTGCAAAATGATCTATTTACTTTAATAATCATAAAATTAAAATCTAGAACAATGACAAAATCACTTGTAGATTTAAAAATTTCTTGTAAAAAATAGAGTTCTTTTTCATAAAGTTCATTGATTATTTGATCAGTATTATTTCCAATTGCTTGAACTGAGTTGATACTTTTCAAATATTTTAGAATATTTTGTGTGATATTCTCTTTTTTTAAAGGTTTAAAAAATAGCCCATCTGAGCCATTTTCAAAAGCTTGAGTGATAATTTTTTTGTCTGTCTCTGATGTAAAGATGAGAAAATATACTTTTGGGTAATTTTTTTTAAAGTAGGTGAGCAAATCTAGACCAGTCGAATCAGGCAAGTGCCAGTCGCAGAAAACGATATCCAGATTATTTAAGTCAGGTGCTACTTTTTTTGCTTCGGCCGCAGTTTTGGCCTTAGAAATCTGACTAACTCCAAAATTATTAAGTATGTCTTCAAACTCTTGAAGTATCTCACAAACATCATCGATGATTAAAATATTTAGGTCTTTTATTTCCATTAGTAACTTATCGTCTTCTCCATTTATTTCTATAGCTATTTGGAATTAAACGAAGAGATTTGAATTCAAGATTATACTCTATGCTCCCTTTTTAAAGAACATATCCAGTTCGTCTTCACCTGCTAATACATAGTTACAAACTCTACATTTGAATTTGTAAATACCACCTTCAACTTGGAGATGGAGAATTCCATGTCCTTCAGGGCAAAATATAAGACTTCCTCCATAATGTTCCACTGAATCTGGGTCTAAGGAATAGGCAGCGACTGTTTTTTTAAATCCTTTTAATCTAATATCACCTTTTTTAAAAATACTATAATTCATATCACTAACACTATTTTTTACATCTTCAGAAATTAATACTTCATTTTCTCCGGCAGCTGAACAGAGCCTAGATGCTAAATTCACTACTTTACCAATAGCGGTATAACTTTTTATAGTTTTCTCATCTCCATAGAAACCTACAGAGGCTTTTCCCTGCGCAATTCCAACTTTTATTTTTAAATCATCACCCCAATGTTCTTGGTAAAAACTGTTATTTTGTTCAAGTCTTTTGAAAATTTCACATGTAGCATTTATAACTCTTAAGATATAGTTTTCCTGTTCCAAAGGATCATTTGAAAAAGCAAGAATTCCATCTCCTAAGAACTTATCAATAGTGATGTCATATTTTAATAAAACGCCCATTGTATCATCTATAAACATTTTGATAACTTTATTTAAATCATTTTTATCAATATTTACGACTTTTTCAGTTGAATTAACGATATCAATGAAAATTGCACAAATATCTCTTTCATGAAGATTTGATTCAAGGCTTATTTTACCTTTTTGAATTGCATGAATAATTTGCGGACTGAACTGACGAGACATTTCTTGTAGTTTTACGGCCTGTTTTGTTTGTTTATCAATAATTTGATCTCTATCTCTAATTTCTAAGGCAAGTTCATGTTTGCTTCTAACATCTTGCTCTCTGAGTTTTTCAGTAAAATGTCTAACAACATGGATAATGACGATAGTTGCAGATATGAAGAATTGGTTCAAAATGATTGTTCGCCAGTTAAAAGAACCAAATAGTGTTAACCCCCCCAAAATATACGGTACCCATACAACAATAATACAACCCATAAGAAACTTCTTAGTCCATGGGACGAACGTCATCGCTCCAATATAGACTAAGTTAATCCCTGCATAGTAAGGTGATTCCAGACCTTCCGTCATGAGAATCATCGTAGTAATTACATTTGCATTCAGTGCTGTATGGGCCAGACTTACTCGTTGAGCTGTAATTGAGTTATTTATTTTGTCTATATTTTTTATGATTAGAATATTCGAAAAAACAATCAGAATTCTTAGGGATAAAAATTCGAATTTATAGTGGGGGGCATAGAGAAGATCAGCTACCCAAAACAAAAGGAAAAGTGGAGCAGATAAGTATCCACAATTCACTTTCATAAATTTTTTTATCTCGATTAATCGTTCATTATCTCTGATTTCTTCGAGATCGACATCAAATATATTGTTCATTTTCCTTTTGGAAAGACAGCAAAGAGATTAACTCCTTCTTCTTCTTCCTCTACTGATACTTCAGAACATATTCCATTATATAATTCGATCAGTTGCTTTTCATTTCTATAGATAAGATTCCAGTCTAAAACATAAATCATTTGAATAGCTGAAGAACCTCTAATGCAAAAATTCCCAATATTTAAAGTACCATTTGGATTTAAGGCCTTATACATCTGAGAGGCAGCTTTTTTAGCAACAGCATCAGTGAAATAATCAAAAAGACCTGCAGAATAAATGATATCATATGAGTCTGATAATCCATCGATGATAATATTTTTAATTGTTAAGTTATGATAAAAGAATTTCGTTTGATGATTTGTTTCCTTTAGAAAATTATTGTTTTCTCTTTGTGCATATTTCAATGATATGAGATCTTGATCTAGTAAATTAACTTCAAGTTTCTTGCTCAATTCTTTAGGTAGGCTTTCAAGCAATAATCTTATCTCTCGTGCTGGACCAGAGGCAACACACAATATTGTAATTCTGTTTTGATTTTTTCTTTTCTCTATAGCTGAAGTAAGAAATTTTTTTAAATACTGAGATCGATTTCTGACTGCTTTGGCATTAGAATGGTTAACAAAATACTGATTTAGTGCTTTTCCAAATAAATTTGGCCCAACTGCTTCATTTCGATAAAGTATATTCATCATTTCAAAATCACCAGCATATCCTAGAGGCTTATAATAACTTCTGTGGGCAAAAGGGGAGAGATAAAGAATATCTTTTAGTTCTTGTCTAAAAAAATCGTAGCTTGCATTGAGAGTTTTATCATCCAAATTTTCCGTGAAGTAAACTAAACTTTCTAATAAAGGCGTAAAATATTCATCTAAATATGTCATTAATTTATTGGAAGTAGCTTTTTGAAAAGTATTTTGTTGTTCTTGAGAATAAAAAAATTGCTCTTCTTCTAGTCTTATTACCATTTCTTTTAAATGTTGGAGAGTGCTTTTTACTTCAAAAACAGCAGCCCTAAATTCAGGAGGCATCATTAAAATTTTTTCAAGATATTTACGATGTTTACCAAGGAGTGAAATCATTTTTTCTTGGGCCAAAATGGCCTCTACTGGAAACATATTATGATCAAAACCAATTGCAACTTTGTAATTATGACTGTCTATGAGTTGAGTTCTCATTACATGGCCATGAAAAGGATTAATTTCATTTTCTCCATCAGAAAATCTAATATCACTCAATTCTTTTCCAATTTCGCAATCTTCGGGAGATAAAAAAGAAATACTAAAATACGAAAAGTCGATAACTTTGAATATTTTCCCATTGATTTCAATTTGATAGTTTTTATCAGAACATTCAAATCTATCTTGTCTAACAATTTTTTTCCTTTGCTCTAATTCAATTAAAAAATCTTCTTGTTGCATTTTTTCTTGCTCTTTAGACATTTTCTCTCCGTTTGTTAGTTGTAGATAATAATCGACATAAATGGTCTGAATCTTTAGCAGTTTTAATATAGATACTTGCGTGCAATAAAATTAGTTAGTTGGATCTTTTTTGGGTTTTAACTCTTTGGATTTGGCATGTATTTTATTAAACATTACAATGAGTATATGCAATATGATTATTTTATATATTCAATCTTCATTTTTTATTTTTTTATATTGATTGAGATCATTACACAGGTAAAAAATCAATCCATAAATTATAGTAAATCGATATTTTTAAGTAATTTAAATTGTGGTATGATATATTACTTACTAAAAGGTTTATTTAGATTATCTATTTTTACTCCCTATCTCTATTTATACCAACATTTTTCGATTCCTCATTTTTTATCTATTACGCAACCATTTGATTGGGTTATAGGTTTTTTTTGCGCTGATTTGGCCTATTATTGTTATCATAGAGCATCTCATAAAATTAAATTCATCTGGCCAATTCATGCTGTTCATCATCAACCTAAAGAAATGAATCTTTCTGTGGCAATGAGAATTCCTGCATTTCCATATATTTTTAAAACATTATTTTATCTTCCCCTAGCAAATTTAGGTGTTCCGCCTTTAATGATCCTTAGTTTAGAGATTATTATTCAATGTTATCAATTCTTTACCCATACAGAATTAATTAGAGACTGGCCTTATCCTTTAAATTTTATTTTTAATAGTCCTTCTCATCATCGTGTTCATCACGGAGTGAACAAAGAGTACATTGACAAGAACTTTGGTGCAGTTTTTATAATTTGGGATAGACTCTTTGGTACATTTAAGGCCGAAGTTGATAAAGTAATCTATGGTGTTACTGAGAGTTATCCTCTTAACTTTTCAATACTTGCTAATTTGTATCCTTGGGGCATTAGCATTCGTGAAAAGATTTATGAGATAGAGGAGGGAAAAATTGCTTTTATTCTAAGTATCATTTTTTTTATTTTTTCTCATGTCATTATTGTTTTTCTTTTTTTAAATATTGAAATCCTTCAAAGTTCAATAGTGATAATATGTTCACTATTATTTTTTCTTTCAATTTTTTTATCTGAATATATCTTGGCCAAACAATTGTAATTACGTATAAAAGCGATGAGTGTGATTATATTTCCTGGGTCAAAATATTTCAAAATAATCTAAAATAAGGTATGGATACTGAAAACGATAGTAAAATGATATACTTCATCATTGATAATAAAGAATATCTTGAAAAATTGAAGACAATTGTTGCTGATTTTGATTATAAAATATTTTCAAATCCCCTTGAGGGTGTAAGAGAAGTCATAAAGACCCCCCCCCAATTAGTTATTACAACACCACAAATGGAAAAAATGAAAGGGATAGAATTAGTAAAACATATTCGCTTCGAGGCCATAGTAGGTGATACTCCAATTATGATGTATTTATCTTCAACAGATGAAGTGGATATTGAAGATTATTTTGATAATGGAGTGAATGACTGTATATTAGATAGTTGTTTTAATCCTAAACTAACAATTCTAAGAATAAGAAATATGATTAGTTCCTTTAACAAGACAAAAGATGTACAAAAAATGATACAAATGGTGAATTTGTCACCAGCAAATATTATGCTTGCAGACTTAAACGGCAAACTTATTTATCTAAATGAAAAATCAAAAAAGACCCTTAGATCTTTAGAACTTTTACTGCCTGTAAAAGTTGATGAAATGATTGGTAAAAACATAGATATTTTTCACAGTTCTGAAATTCCTCAAATGATAATATCATCAGCACAGAACCTTCCTTACAGTTCGCAAATTGTTCTTGGTACAGAAACTTTGGAGTTGAATATCTTTCCTTTATTTGACCAATATAATAATTATATTGGTCCTATGGTGTCGTGGGAAGTGATCACTGATAGGTTGGTTGCTGAAGAACTTAAAGACCAGTTAAATACTGAAAGAGCGAGATTCTTAAGAGTTTTGTGCCATGATATACTCAATCCTATCACTGCTATAAAAGGATTATATGACATTTTAAATAAGGTCATTAAAGATATTGAAAATGAAAAGGTTCACGATATTTTATTTCGGATAGGTAAATCAATTAATAGAATCCAAGATATACTGTCTTCAACAAGGGAGCGTTTGTCAGTTGAAGATAGCCGAAAAGAAATTCTCTTAGTCCCTTATAAAATAAGTGAACTACTAATGGATATAAAACTTTTAGCAGAAGGTTTAATGGCCTCTAAAAAGATAATTTTTGAAACAAATGTACAAAACCATGATTTAGAATTTATCTGTGAGCCTCAAAGTACTATAAATCAAGTGTTTTTAAATATATTGTCGAATGCTTTCAAGTTTACTCAAGAAAATGGAAAGATCTTATTTTCTGTTGAAAATGATGATGAAGATGTTATATTTAAAATTAGAGATAGTGGAATTGGCATTCCCGAAGAGTTGCGGCCCACATTATTTGATTCCACAGAAACTACAAGTAGAGTTGGAACATCAGGTGAACAAGGAATAGGTTACGGACTTCCACTCGTAAAATCTTATATAAAATCATACGGGGGAAGTATCGAAATATTTTCACAAGATATTGAACAATTTCCCGAAGATCACTGGACAGAAGTTATCTTAAAACTAAAAAAAGCTTAACATTTCAAAAAAGCTCTTAGAAATTACAATTTCTATCAAATAGTTTGCATCATTATAATAATAGAGATAAAGAGTACAAAAACCTTAAGGAACTGAAATGAATACTCTTATAGAAAAATTGGAAAAGGATGTGGACAAAGCTTCCTGGGATTTATTAGCTCCATATTTTGCAAAAGGCTTACTTTTATTTGTTGAAAAAGAACTAGATTTGTGTGAAGTGGGACAGGCCGTTGCGCAAGATGATATTGAAAAGGTAAAAAACTGGCAAAAAAATAATTTATTCATTCCTGTTTCCAGTGAACAAGCATCGATTTGGTCTACTTTGCCAAAGGATTCATGTTTTTGTCATTTTATCATCGTACAACCATTTGTATTGATTCAAGAATTTACTCAAAATTAGTTTTTCCTTAAATTGAAAATCAGATATACTAAACGGATGAAATATTTAGTCATACTACTTTTGTTATCAAGAACAGTCCTAGGCCATACACTTTTAAATTATAAATATCTTAATGAACTTACTTCAGATCATTTTAGGTCTCAAAAAAATATTCTCAATACTCAGTGGAAGAGGGATGAGCTTTCTTACCCATATCCAGAAGGTGTTGTTGACGGTCATAATTTTGAATTTAATTTTTTGAATGATAAATTTGAGGGATTTAGTAAAGAATCTTCATTAACGATTATGGATCTCCTTTATTCTTTTTCCTTTTTAGATCATCGGGCCACTTTGGGATTGAAACACTCTACTTTAAACTTTGGCAATACAGAACACTCTTTGGTTTCTCCATACCTCAGTTTTGAGAAGCTTTTTCAAAACAATGCATATTTGAAATTAACTTATGAGGCCGGTAAACTTGCTCAGTCGGTTTTAAATATTTCACCGCTACAGGAATCAACAAATTTCAAAAGTATACAACTCAATTACTCTTTTTATTGGTTCGAGCAACTTAAATCATCCATAGTTTTTAAGCAAGAATATCATAGCAACAATAACAAACTCATGCACTTTGATTACGAGATGAAATATCAACTATTTCCATCAATTTTTGAATGGTTTTGGGGAGGTCTCGGGTTTACATATCTCTCAAATTCAAAAGAGATCTCGGGGTATTGGACTCCGGAGAATTTTAAAAGTTTGGGCCCTCGTATTGAAATGTCTCAACATCTATTTAATAAATTTTATTTCAGTGGGGCCTTTAATTTTAATTACTTCAAAGAAAATGATGGCCCTACAGGAGATGGGTTTTATTCTGATTTATCTTTACAATATGGTTCAAGAGAAGAGCTCAATTTTCGATTTGGAACAACTCTTATTCGCTCTGAGCAATCTGGATCAGAATGGACAAGTAATCTTTTCTACTTATCTGCGCATTATTTCATTTAAAAATTACTTTACAAATTTAATTAATTCCCATAGAAAGTCGAACAGTCTCTTGAAGGGAGTTTGTTTTGGCCATTTTAAAACTAGAAGAGAACATAACATTTTGTCCTTTGAAAAAACATATCCTTGTTATTGATGATGATGTTGACGTACTTACTTTATTAAAAGCATCATTTAAAAATGATTATGATGTACATTGTTTAGAGGGGCACAGAAATCTCATTACCACCATTGAAAAAGCAAGACCAGAATTTATACTACTTGATCTTAATATTCCGCATGTTGATGGTTATGAAATTCTTTCAATCTTGAGTAATAATCCAATTGCAATTGATATACCTGTTATTTGTATGAGCAGTGATAAAAGTAGTAGCGTAAGAAAACGAGTGAAAGATAATGGAGCAATAGGTTTTATTCAAAAACCAATTAAAAGAAAATTAGCACTAAATGATATCAAAAGCTACTTAAATACACTTAACGTTGATATCACTAATAAATTTGGAAATTATCGCTTTATATTGGCATTCAATAATAAAATTAGGCATGATTATTTAGAAGAGATAATATTTGATGATGTCGAGGATGATTTACCAAAAATTGTTTGTTCATGGGAATCAGGAAAAAATATATTCGAGAATGAAAACAAATTAAAACACATAGATGAAGAATCAATCATATATTTAGAAATGAAACCTGCCCTTATTATAAAGTTTCCATATCTCCAAGATTTATCACCAGTGCTACATGAGCTTGAAGAATTTATGAATGATAGATCTAGAAAATATCATTTAATCTTAGATGAACCCAGAAATTTTCTAAATGTCTACGGAGGTGAAAGAGTTTTTGCCCAATCGATAAATTTTATAAATTTGATAAAAGGAAGATTTGAAAAAATAACTGTTATAAACTCAAGGCCACATTCAAAGGATGCGGATGCCTTTTTACAAAAAATTGGGAAATTAATAGTCAATGATTAGGATAGCATCAAAACTTTTTTTTGTTTTTTCGTCAATAGTTATTTTACTTTTTGTTTCTATCGTATTCTATGCAAATATTTTTACAAAATGGGAATTTGATATAGTAAGTGTTACACTTACTAAAATGATGGTATACTATCTTTTCTTTGTCTTTTTTAAAACGGGCATCTATATTATTTTTTCTTTTCTTGATTTTATTTACAAAATTAAACTAAAAGGGCCTGAGTTTTATCCTTTAGTCTCACTCATTATACCTTGTTTTAATGAAGAGAATGTTATTGAAAAGGCAATTGAATCTGGTTTGAAATTAAATTATCCAAATTTAGAATTAGTTGTTGTAGATGATGGATCTACTGATAATACTCTTGAAGTTGCAAAAAAATATGAAGATGACTTAAGAGTAAGGATTATATATAAAGAAAATGGTGGGAAAGCGATGGCCTTAAATAGAGGGATTTATGAGGCCAATGGAGATTATGTATTATGTATGGATGCTGATAGCATACTAGATAAAGACTGTCTCATGAAAGCGATTCCATATTTTCAAAATGATTCTAAAATAGCAGCTCTGGCAGGAAATGTGGTTGTCGGAAATGATAAAAGTATTCTTACCATGTTTCAAAAACTTGAATATGTAATTGGACTCAATTTCTATAAAAGAGCACAGTCATTTTTGGGAATTGTAACGATAGTTCCTGGCCCTATTGGTGTATTTAAAAAAGATGTTATATATGAAATTGGTGGTTATCGTTCTAACACGTTTGCTGAAGATTGTGATCTCACGTTGAGAATTTTGGCCAAAGGATATCAAATCAAATATTCAAATGATGTTATTGCTGTCACTGAAGTCCCTGAAGATATGTATTCATTAATGATTCAACGTTATCGCTGGTCAAGAGGAATTACACAGGCCATTAAAGAAAGTATTCGTTTGTTGAATAATAAGAAAAATTTTTTAAGAAATCTTCTCATAACCACAATTATGATTATCGAAAGTATATTTATACCTGTCGTCAATTTTTCTTTCTTGTGTGCAGCTATAGGATATGCATTGATATATGATACAACACAGTTTTTGGGACCTTATTTTATTGGACTTACATTGCTTGACCTAACTTTATCATTTTACTCGATTCTGACAGAGAGACAAATTATTGGATTAACATTCTTGGCAGCAATAAATAGAGTCACATTTGGATTATGGTTGGAAGTATTAAGATTTTTAGCGCTAGTTGATGAGCTGCTTTTAATTCCCATGAATTGGGGTAAACTCAAAAGAAAGGGATTAAATTAGTGACAATTAAATATATATTTAATCTCATTTTGCTTGCTCTATGTGTGACTACAATCATGATTACTCTCGTCGTTTTTATTGTTTTCAAGGTCCGTCAAGGTTTGAGTGGCACAAATATAACTGATAAAATATTTTTAGATGGTGTTTTCTTCAGGAGATATTCTCCTAAATTGGAAGCAATTAATGAGGAATATAAAAAAAAAATAGCAAAAAGAATGAAACCAATGGATCCAAGAAAAAAATTGATCCTCATTTTTGCTGGCACATTTACTTTTGTTCTCAGTATGATTTCATTTGAATCTTTTTATGTACATAGAAGACAAATTGAGCAAAGAATTGTAAAGGCACAAGAAATTCAAAAGATGATTGAAAAAGGGATGCTTAGAAAATATTCTTACAATTTAGCGGAAGAATTTCAAGCTTTGAATGAATTTATACCCAAGAACTCAAAAGCAATATACCTCAATACTATTTCTAGGTTGAAGCAATACGATTTTATAATGCTAGATTCACTTTTATCCCAGACATTTGGGAAAAAAGATTATTTTACATCATTTGAGAGATGGAAAAAATTCTTGGAAAAGTCAAATCTCAAATTCAAAATTCAAAATAATCTTCCTTCTAGTTTAGAAGATAATCAAGTGTTAATACTTCCAAATACTATAAGTTTAACAATGAAAGAAAGACAAATCTTGGATAAATTAATAGATGTAAATTCAAAGATTATTCTAGAAGGAAGAATAGGACATCTGAATAAAAATGGCGGCCAAAATATGGATGGAGATTATATACAGAGATTTGATATATTTATATCAAAAAATACCTCCAAAAGTTTTCCAAACACTCAATTGAATTCAATTTTGCAAGATTCTTTTCTTCCTCTTTTTTCACCTTTTTTCTGGCCAGATAGAAATGATTTTGATTATTTCTCACCCAATGAAAATATCTATCTATATGCTTCAAATTCAACAAATCAGATCAATCGAGATGAACTAGGACGTGAACAGATTAAAGCAAAAAAAGTAAGAAAGAATGTCTTATGGTTATCTAATCCTCCCTTTTCTGAAACAGAATCTGAATCAGAAAATGATATTTTGATAAACAACTATTTAGTTTCAAAAATGATTCTAGATTCTTTTGGGCATCCTTTTGTTAAGTTGGCCAGATGGCCAGAAGGTAAAAAAATTGCACTTGTGAATTACTTTGTTGCAAATACAAACTTAGATGATATTCGATATATTCTTTCTTACTATAATCAATATAACATGCCTTTAACTATCTTTCTAAATACAAATAAATACAGCGAGGATGATATTCGCGAGTTTTACAATAATTATCCAAATGAATATTCACTTTATTTAGAACTAGATTTTTCTCAACTGAAATATAGAAAAACAAATCTATTTGAACAAATCCAAAGTGAGAGAATAAGACTTGAGAGGCTCACTGCTAGTAAAGTCGCAGGGGTATTCTTCTCTGATTTTATACCCAATACTGATACATATAATATTTTTGCGCAAAATAGGCTTGAATACATCTATGCAAGTAATTTTTTCAATCGTCTCTCACCTTATTATCTTAATCACGGTAAAAATATGTTTTACTCAAAATATTTTGAAGCTGATGATGAGATTTTTTCTGAAAACGTTATAACAACTGTAAAATCATTCGAAGATTATTTAACGAAACATATTGAAAATTTGAAGCAGTATGAGGGAATTTATACATTAGGTATTAGAAATCAGTCTCTAGCAAAAAGATATAACAGACCGTTCTTAAATATAATTAAAGATCTCTACGAAGAAGATAAAACAATTTGGATGACAAGTTTTTCAGATCTATCAGATTGGGTCAACCTAAGAAATTCAATTTCAATTATTGAAAATGATAAAAAGGTAACTATTAAAAACCAAAATGATACGCAGGTTTCAAAAATAATGCTCAAAGTTCAAAATGCTGCATTTGATAAGGAATCTACCGACATTGAAAGGGCAATATTGGCCATAAAAGGTGAAAAAGAAAATGAATTTTTGATAGAAAATCTTAATCCTGGACAAGAAATTACTTTAAATTTGAAATAACTTCGCCAATTGTTTTAACATTAATTTTTTCATTTTTTAAGAATTCGACAAATTTCTTAAAATCACTCATTGAATATTCAACTAGGCCTTCAGGATTTTCTTCTTTTAATTTATGAAACATGAAGATACCCCAAGTTTGTGATTTAATACAGTTTTTTACAATAGCAATGAGTTCTTCAACTTTAGTTTGCGAGGTAATGTTGACCGAGCGCAGGAGATATTTATTTCCTGGAGGTATTGTCTCTGGCCCTCCTCCGACAATTCTTCCACTTTTGAAATTATTTTTTATAAATTCATATCTACCATAAAGGTCGAATTTGCCTAAAGGATAAGCAAAGTGTGGTTTAATCGAAGGGAGTATTTTTTTAGTTTCAAGAAAGTCATCTTTTAAATTCTTACCCAAATTTTGAAAATACATATCCGTAATAGGGTTATAGTGATGATAGGCCAGTTCCATTTTAAGTTTGTGAATTTCGTTCAATTCTTTTAGATTGAGAAATTCTACTCGATCTCTATATTTTGGTATTATAAAAAAAGTACCTTTTAGGCCATTCTTATGGAGATAGCTTGCGACTTTTAAATGATCCTTAGTTCCATCGTCAAATGTTAATGTAATAATTGCTGATTTATTTTTCTTTTTAATTTTTTTTAAAGGTTGGATTGAAATTCTAAAATCTTCAGAGAAGTCCTTTTTAAAATCAAAGAGAAGCGAAAACATTTTTAGCTTTTTATCCGCATAGAAATTTGGAGCAAAAGTCATTTTTACCCATTCATCTTCCTGGATCAGATTCATATTTAGGTCAGCATAATAAGCGATTTCACGAAATTCAATTGAATCATCATTATAGTGAAATCTTCCTCTGATAGAATTTATATTTTCAACTTTTTTAACTTTGAGTGCAATTTCTATGAGTTCATCTTTTTTTAATTTTAATACATCACTTTCTAAACTCATGGGTGGTGCATAAGGCCTAAAGTCCTTCCACTTTCTACCAAATACATCCTCTCTTGGTATTTCATAACCATTAATCCATGAAGATTTAAAAGCATATAGTGGTTGGAAAAGAAAAAACAAAAAAAGGAATAGTTTCATTTGTTTTTACCAAATTGAGATAATGTTGCAATCGTTACCGGATGGAGGAGATAAAAGCCTTTTACTTCTGATTTTAAAGCATCATCTTCTAGAAACCTCCAGATAGAATGACCTTTTAATTTAAATTTTTGAGATTCCTTAAGCACTGAACTAAGCCATAAGCTTTGTTTGGTCACAGACGCTTCTCCTTTCAGATCCCACGCATAAGGTTTTTCAAATCCACCTTCTTCAACTGGGATTCCAATTTCTGAAATATAAATAGGTCTTCCAATGGAGGCAATATTTTTAAGATATTCTAAGAACATTCTGTGGTGAAATTTTCTTAGTACTTTTTCAGTTGGTTCTTTAGTTGATTTAAAACTTGGATAGTAGTCAACTCCAATAATATCTACTTTATTCAGAAATTCAATGTACTTATACTCTTCAAAGGATTCTGTGAAATTAGGAGCATAGACAATTTTGCCCTTATACTTTGTGCGAATTTCTTCAATGATTTTCAACCAAAATGCACTAAATTGTGGAGAGGTCATTTTACAAAGCTCGGCCCCTATAGTCCACATTTCAACTTTTTGAGTTTCAAGTTTGCGCGCCATGTTGCTGTACATCTCAAGTAGCTTTTCGAATGCTTTCTTTTTATTACTTGGATTCCAATTACATCGCCAAGAACCATTTTCAAGATCAATATATGTTCTTATATTCACTGGATAATTTTTGTTTTTTGATTCAGTGATTATTTGAGCAAGATACTTCTCCTTCGGAGTTCTATCCGTATTACAATCGATATCAAAAGTTGTTAAATTTTTTGTGTAGCAAGTGTATAAAAAGGAAGACATATTCGATTTTGTCTCTTTTAAGAGTTCAAAATATCGTTGATTGGCCCTAGAACTAGTATATCCATCTTCATTGTAGGCAGTATAGACAATCGAACTAATATATTCTGGTATATTCAACCTTTGAATTCCATCATTTATTTGAGTTTGTTGGTTTTCTTGCTTACACGAAAACAAAAAAATAACAGAAAAGAATAAAATGATTTGGTGTAAATTTCGTGACATAGGAATTATTTTAACTTGATCACAAATATTGCACACGCAGGAAAAACTAACCTTGTTAAAACCTTTTGACACACTGATAGGTATTCGATAAAAGAGACAAAAAGTGAGTTTTATGTCAATTAATCAAAGAATGAAAGATACAGTTGAACTATTTATCAAGATAGAAGATTGGCAAGATCGTTATAAAAAAATTATAGATTTAGGAAAATCCCTGCCACCAATGAGAGAAGAATTTAAAATCGAGACTAATAAAGTTAAAGGCTGCCAGTCTCAAGTTTGGCTAGGAGTGGATTTTAAAGATGGCCTGATTTATTTTGAAGGTGATTCTGATGCATCTATTGTGAAAGGAATAGTTGCCTTACTTCTTGGTGTTTACTCAGGTTCAACTCCAGATGAAATTCTATCTACAAAACCTACATTTATTGAAGATATTGGACTAAAACAACATCTTTCTATGAGTAGGTCAAATGGACTTAATTCTATGATTAAGCAGATTACAATCTACGCCATGGCCTTTAAAGCAAAACTACAAATGGAGAAATCATGAAGCAAACAATTAGACCAAGAAGATTGAGACAGAATTCTCAGATACGATCTCTAGTGGTAGAGAATTCTTTAAGTCCAAGTGATTTCATCATGCCGCTTTTTTTAATCGATGGAAAAAACACACGAGTGGATATTTCATCAATGCCTGGGCAATGTCGGTTTAGTTTGGACTTGCTCATAGAAGAATGTAAACAGTTACAAAATATTGGAATAAAATGCGTGGCCCTTTTTCCGGCTTTGGACAATTCTCTGAAGACACCAACTGCAAAAGAGGCCCTCAATATTGATGGACTCTACTATAGGGCCATCAGTGAAATTAAAAGCGCCTGTCCAAATTTGTTATTAATGACAGACATTGCTCTGGATCCTTATTCCAGCGATGGACATGACGGATTAGTGGACTCAAAAACAGGTGAGATACTTAATGATCAAACTCTTGAAATCTTATCACAGATGGCCATTCTTCAAGCTCGCTCTGGCGCAGATATACTTGGGCCATCAGATATGATGGATGGACGAGTTGGCGTCATTAGAGATGCCTTAGAGCAGGAAAACTTTAAAAACACTTTAATAATGTCATATACGGCCAAGTATGCTTCAAGCTTTTATGGACCTTTTAGGGACGCACTCGATTCGGCACCTAAGAGTGGTGATAAATTAACTTATCAAATGAGTCCATCGAATTCTACAGAGGCTTTAATAGAAGCACAATTGGATCAACAAGAAGGTGCTGATATACTTATGGTCAAACCTGGTCTTCCATATTTAGATATTATTAAACTGCTAAAAGATAACTTTAATTTGCCTATCGCTGCGTACAATGTGAGTGGTGAATACGCCATGATCAAAGCTGCAGCTCAAAATGGTTGGCTTGATGAAAAGAGAGTAATGCTTGAGATGTTAACTTCTTTCAAAAGAGCAGGTGCCGACATTATACTGACGTATTTTGCGAAAGATGCGGCTGGACTGATAGCGAATCAATAATTACTTATCAGCTTTTGCCTTAATAGGAACTTTAGCCCTGGCCTTTTTTTGGTTACTAGCTAACATAGCTGCTGAAATTCCTAAAAGAATAACACCTATAACTATATCCATAACGGCCTCCTTAGATACCGAGGTCATACCTTATTATAACCTGGTTTTACAAAAATCGGCAATTTTGCTCAGACTTTTAGTCTTTTTTATAAGTATGACTTAATTTCAAGAACTTAGAATTTTGTGCCTTGTTGGCCTTTTGCCACAAAAAATCGTCGTTTTTAACAGTTTGATATTATTACTACTCCATGTATTTTAATGTGGTTATATATTCTCCTTTGATTCTATAGGGCCAGTAGTTATAAAATGATCTACATGAGAGGGTTGTTTTTATTTTTTGGATTATTAATCGAGGCAAATTGTTTTGCACGCACAGTTTATGATTTTGATCAAAATCGCATAAACACAATTTTAAGTAGGTTTAAAAATGTAAATGAACCAATTTCATCAAATTCAGAGTTAAATGATGATTTTAGGAATAAACAAATTGCTAGAGCTGTAGAATTGCTAGAATCAGAAATTTTTCAATCACGAATCAAAAAATCAGATATAAATAATATGATTCAAAATATGAACGAAAAAGTTAACCAGTCAACTAAAGATGGTATAGTAAATGAAATTGAAAAAATTTTATCTGAAACATTGTTATTAGTATCGAATAGAGAAAAACAACAAAATCCAGTCGGTGCTGCCGGTAATTGCTCTACTAAGAGTTGTCAAAAAGATTTGATTTGTACAGGAGTAATTGGGAATGAAGTCTGCTCAATGTTGAAATTTAAAAATCAAGAATGTAATATAAATATTGATTTATGTGAGGCCGGTACTTTTTGTGGGATAAGAACAATTCCAGGTATAAATTTAGTGAGTATCGTTAAAGGGGAACCTAATTGTGCAGGTAAAAAAAAATCCACTAATAGTAAATGCAAAAATAATCAGAAAAAATTGACAACTACTTGTATACCCTCTGGTCAGAATAATGTTTTACAAAGGGGGAGTGGTGTCAAATTAAATAGTGGAGAAACATGTAGGGATGGATTTTACAGATTAGATGATTATTGTTTCCCTCATTTAGGTAATTAATATGCTTAGAATTTTTAATATTAATAAGTTTATATTCTTTATCGCGATATTAACTATTTCAGTTAACAGTAATCTTCATGCTCAAAACATACAAACTTTAAGAAAATGTGCCGCTCTAAATGAACAATATAATCTCGATGCTTTCAATCTCTCGGGAGTAAATCCTGATCCATGTACTTCTGCAAGTATTGGAAAAATTTATTTAAATACAGCACAATCATGTTATACGAATCATAGAGAAGGATGTTATCAGGATACAATTAATAGAACCAAATGCGATGTGAGTGCTTATGATAACTGTATGGAAGCACTTACGAACGATCCTAGTATTTCAGATTATGTTAGACGATTGAATGAAAAAGTTAAAAACCAGTTCAGTTCAGGTAGTTCAGGATCAAATGTCGGTACAACGACAGAAGAAATTATTTCGGCCGGAAGGAATTCTGGATGTGCTGGAAAAACAGGTCTTGCTGCACAAAGGTGCGCTTGTGGTTCTGGAAATCTAGATTCATCTGGACTTGTTACACAGGGAAAAAGGGCGGCCGTAAATACATGTCTAGATGAAATTGATAAGAATATGATCGATAGTATATATTCTACTAAGCTGATTGAATTACAAGGTAATTCTAGTTTGGTCAGTGATACAGATATGTTTAACTCAGCAAAAACTGCTCTTGAAAACGACAAAAATAGACTTTTTGAAATGGTCCAGAGGAATCGCGAATGTTTAAATGAATATGACCTTAGTTCATGTAATGGTGTTTCTACCCAATCGATTATAAAGGCCAGCGGCGAATTACCTCTTTTAAAAATCGGTGGTATTTCAAATCCTGAAAAGTGTGACTTTAATCTTAAGGCCGATTATATGTTCGATTTAAAACAACTGGCAATTCTAGGAAAAATTTCTGCCGGCGAAGATCAGGATTTGAAAATTAGTGATACTAATCTCTTGAATTACTATAAAAACCAAGCAAACTCAGGTGATGCTGATAAGCAAATGTATATTAGTAAATTAGACGAATATCAGGCCAGAATTGCTTTACTTGCAATGGAATCCCTATTTTTGGGAATCAGTGATATGAATTTTGATGAATCAGGAAAACCAACTGGCGTTTATAATGGGCATGCTAAAGATTCTCTGTCAAATGGTGTAAATGATTTATGGGTTGATGTTCATGGTAAATCAGTTTACGAAAAAACTCAGGCCATTGCCATTTCATTGAAAGAAAATCGAAACGAGTTTAATACAAATTTAAATAATCTGGGCCATGATATGTTTTGCGCTTGTATGGATTTCAAGGGGCCAGATAACTTTTCATCAGAAAAGAAAAATAAATTTTTAAACTCTTGTACGCAGGCAACAGATTATTTGGCGAGAATAAATGGAGAAAGATCTCAAAGTGATACTCTGGCCCAAAGAGCTGCAGAAGATGAAGCAAATGCCAATGCGATCAGAGATGAGAATGTAAATAAAGCTTTATCAGAAGCCGAGTTGGCCCAACAACAGGTTAATGATCAACTTGATCAAGAAATTTCCACTCTAAAGTATCAACTCTTCATGACTCAGGCCATGGAAAAAAGACTTATTTTTGAGGCCCAAGAATTAATTTATGATGTAGATCACTCTGCAGAAATGGAAGAGATAAGAAGATTTCTTGTAACAAGAGATTGGTATGGAAGTAATAGACAATATCTTACACATCGTTTCTCTAAAAGTAATACGTTCTCATGTATTTTAAATTTTATTGTTGGTGTCAGATTTTTAGGGCTACCATTTCTTGCAGACAATAAAGTAGGACTTAGTATATCTAGTATTGCAAAATATGGCCTGGGTGACCCAAATGTTTCTACATCTTTAATTGAAGAGACTAAGGCCATGGCATACTTTGATCAAGTAGGGTTTAATTATGGCGATTCACCTATTCGGATACCAGGTGTGCATTTATATCAAAATGTTCAAATGACTGATATACAGTCCGACTTAAGGGTTTACTACGGATCTCGTGGTAATTCAATTATGTGTTCTAACCCAAGAAGTCATGGAATACTTTCCGGCTGTGAGTATACAATGGATTGTAGGGGTTATTCGTATCAACCGAATAATATCTGTGGAGTACCTCAACCAAACGGAATGTGTGTGCAGTCTTTGTTTAAAATTCCAAATGATTCTAGCTTGTTTAATTCAATTCCTAGTACTTCTGGTACGAATCCTAGTATGAGACCTTTTTTAACAAAAGATGACCCTAGTCAACATTGGTTTTTATTAGATCCACGCTTTCCAAATAGAACAATGATAGATGGTAATCCAGTTAAAAGAAATCTTAAATCTTTTAAGCTTGGAGATAATAATCCTATGAATACTGAAGCGACTTATACTAGTTTTGCAACAGATAAAATGTTGTGGGGAATAGATGGTGTATTTAATAGGATAAAAGACTATGCTAAGACTCAATCATTTTTCTATGTTAGAGAACCAAATAGTCAACATGAAAGTTCTACTCCAAGTTCAACAGATGTAGGATCAGATAGTGTCTTAGCTTCTGCTGAGTATGATTCTATGGAAAAAGTACTTGAAGAATTTGCAGAATATACTTTTCGCTATCACTTCATTATGCCTTCTGCTTCACCTGTTACTTTATATCCTACTCCTGGAATTTTTCCATATTATGAACTACTAACAATTGCTTTGGAAAATGTATCTCTTCTTGGTGCAAACGATGTAGAAGATCTAAATAATATAGTAAAAGATAATCTTGATTTAACTACAAATATTTTAGATAGATTCACTCGAGTAAACACTGGTGCAATCGCTAGTAGTCCTCGTTATCAAAATGTAATCAGTAATATTTCCCAAGAAATTGACAGAATCAGAAATACCACAGATTCAATAGATCAAGTCATCAACGCTAATTCTAAAAATATTACTGATTTTTCTTCTGAACTAATGCAGGCCCCAGAATTATTTACTTCTACTCTCTCTAATCAAAATGGTCTCACTTCTCAGCAGTTAACAACATTAGGTCAAAGTTTTAATGCAGTTAAGCAGATAAAAGAAAAACAAAAAAAGAGAACAGAACGTAAAAATGAATTATCAAAAAGTGAACTTGGAAAAGAGCTTTTGAAGGAATCTAATGAATTAAAAAACGGATTTAACGCTGATTCTTTTGTTAATAAATCTCTTTCACAAGCAGCTGAAAGTATATCTAATTCAAAATTAGATATAAATGCAAATGGATTAGGGAGTTCAATGTCCCTGGGGGCAAAAAGAACTAAGAAAATTAAAAATAAAGAAAATGAAAGTTTACAAAACAAAAACTTTAATCAAGGAAAAAGCTATAAACCATATGGGCTCAATTCCATAAAAAATGGAATCAACTTCATTGCTCCTGACTTAAGCAATTCAAATAACGGAGAATTTAAGAATGAAAAGTTTCCTGACAAAATTGTTGGAGATCAAATATTTGGCAAATTTGGTGAAGGAGACTGGGGTGAAGGTGTACATAAAGATCGAGATGGTCTAGGACTTTTTAAAATAGTTTCTGAAAAATATCGAAGAAAATACCCTGTTTTACTAGTCAAGAAAAACAAATAATAACATTCTTACATTTCCCCATTGGAGGAGTGATTTTTAAATCTTATAATAGGGTTGCACCCAAAAAAAAGGTTTAATATGACTTTTCCAACTGTCTTGAATTCGAAACAAAAAGCTTTGCAAATAAATTTAGATCCCCAAATATATGGCTCTTTTGCTGAAATTGGTGCAGGACAAGAAGTTGCACGCTACTTTTTTCAGGCCGGTGGAGCTGCTGGAACTGTTGCTAAAACAATGTCCGCCTATGACATGAAAATGAGTGACTCAATATATGGTAAAGAAGAACATGGCAGATATGTCTCAGAGTCAAGAATGATACGCATGCTTGATCATGAGTATCAACTACTTTTAGAAAGACTTAGCACGAGAGGCCCAACATGCTTTTTTGCTTTTTCTGATACTGTTGCAGCGAAAGCTTATAAAGCGAATAGAAAATGTCATGGCTGGATGGGGGTCAGGTTTCAACATACTCCCGGAGCACCAGAGAGCCAGATACATATCCACCTTAAAATGTTAGATAACCAAAATATTCTACAACAAAAGGCCCTAGGGATCATTGGAGTTAATCTCATCCACTCCAGTTTTTTTGCTCGTGAAACAGAAGTTGAACTCATAACTGGACTAATGGATAATTTAACAACGGACCAGATTCAAGTCGATATGCTTAAGACTCAAGGACCTGCTTTTAAGAAATTAGATGACAGAATTCTTTCACTTGAGGCCGTAAAGGCCGGACTTACAAAAGCAGTTCTCTTTGAAACAACTGGATCAGTTATTCCTCCTGAAGAAGAACTTTATAGAAAACGTCCTGTTATATTAAGAGGGAGTTGGCGACCGCCTACTCTTGTTAACCTAGATATGCTCACAACTGGACATAAAAAAGTCCTTGAAGGTCTTCCTGAAAAAGATCAAGAAAGTATTATTATGCTCCCTGAAATTTCTATGTCTAAACTTTTAGAAAGAGGAGAGGTTGATCCCCAAGACTTTTTAGCAAGGATCGAACTCATTAACTCGCTCGGACATAGAGTAATGATTTCAAAATGTGAGAGATTTTCTGATCTCAACGAATATATGCTTGGTTTAACCAATGAGCCCATTTCCTTTGTAATGGGGGTTTATAATATGCAAGAAGTATTTGATAAATCTAATCATGAAAGAAACCCTTTGGGTATTTTAGGCGAAATTTCGGAACTATTTGGAAAAAGAACAAAAGTCTACCTCTATCCTGCCTATGTCGATGGAGTAAAAGTAGATACATCTAATTTTACAACTCACAAGCGATTTAAAGATATATTTAGCTATCTCGTTCAAAATGAACTCGTTGTTGATATCACAGACTTTAACCCTAACTTAATGGATATCTGGTCTAGAACAGTTCTAAGGATGATTCAAAATGGAGAAGAAGGTTGGCAAAAAATGGTTCCCAAATCCATAGCTAAAACAGTGAAAGAAAAGTGTCTTTTTGGTGCAGTATGTAATAAAGAATAGATAGCACGCTTTATTTAAGATTTTCTTTTTTTCTTAAAACAAAAGCAAAAATACCCGATAATTAGATTAATATTCAGAGTTTGGAGGCATATGAACACTCTTAATCCCAAAGATGTCTTAATTGTTGATGACGAGAAAGATATTTGTGAAATATGCAGTATGTATTTTGAAAAAATGGGAATATTTCGAAATATTTGTATGGCCCACGACGGAATTCAGGCCACCAAAATGCTCGATAACCAAAAATTTGAAATTATTATTTTAGATATCAATCTTCCTAAAAAAGATGGAGTAAAAATAGTTCAGCAATTTGGGCATATTCCCAAAAATTTGAAGGAATCAGTAATTGTCATTTCTGGAAATTTAGATGCACCTATACTTAAGGAAGTAATGAAAAATGGGGTTAAAAACTTTTTAGTAAAACCCTTTGATGAAAAATCTTTTATCACCAAAGTCGCCGAAGTATTAAAACAGGTCGAAGTCGCACGCAGGAAAAAGAAAGTTGCATAAAACTGAATATCCTAATCTCAAATGAGAATGCTGTAAATCATCTTTATAGACTATTAAAATGAGCAGTGGTATATGCTGTTCATGAAAAATCAAATACGGGAACAACTAAATAAAAATATCTCACGGCTAGTAATTAAAGTAGGCTCACTAGGTGTAACTCACTCAGAAGGCGGAATTGATAGAGACAAAATCAACAACTTGGCAGCAGATATTGTCAGGTTAAAAAAACAAGGTATTCAAGTCATTTTAGTCAGTTCCGGTGCGATAAACGCCGGGGTAAAATACGTTTCTAAAAAAGAAAAAAATTCTCTTAGTTTTGCTCAAGCTTGCTCTGCAGTTGGACAACCTCTACTTATGCATGCTTATCAAGAAGAATTCTCAAAAGAAGGGTTTCAGTGTGCACAAGTATTACTTACCCATGACGATCTTAAAAATAAAGCCCGATATTTGAACATTAGAAACACTCTACTTAAACTTTTAGAAAATAATGTTATACCGATCTTAAATGAAAACGATTCAGTGAGTTTTGAGGAGATTACCGTAGGCGATAATGATCAACTCGCAGCTGTAATTGCAAAGTCAATCTTTGCAGATGTACTTGTTCTTCTTTCAAGTACAGATGGACTTTACAATAAGGACCCATCTGAAAAAGACGCTCTCAAATTTGGATACGTAAGCATGGAAACCGACTTGGCACAAATTAAAACTTTCACCAAAACCAATGCTGGCCGGGGAGGGATGAAAACCAAACTTTATGCAGTTTTAAAAGTTGCAGACCTTGGAACTGATGTCATAATTGCTACATTCAAAAAAAATCAACCCATCACAAGAGCAATAACAGATGAAGAGGCCGGTACAATATTTGTATCTAGAAAAAATAACAAAGAAAATAGTAAGAAAATATGGATTACGACTACTGTTAAACCGGGAGCTATTATTAAGGTCGATGAAGGAGCATACAATGCTTTACTTAAGAATGCTTCATTACTTCCTATCGGGATAAAAGATATTGTAGGATCGTTTAAAAGAGGGGATTCAGTTGCTCTTAAATTTCAGCATAAAGTTTTTGCTTACGGAATTTGTGAATATAGTTCTAAAGAAGTTATTCAAATTGCTGGAAAAAAATCAAATCAGATTTCATCAATATTGTCAAAAGTTCATTCAAAAACTGTCGTTCATCGAAATAATTTATGCTTAAAATAGGGAGTAAAAATGACTACGCTAGATATTGCAAAAAATTCTAAAATAGCGAGTATAGAATTCAGATCCTCAAGTGCTGATGAAAGAAATTACGCCATTCGAGAAATTGCTAGATCTCTCACAGAACGAATGAATGATATTATTTCGGAAAACAATAAAGATGTTGAAGAGGCCAGAAAACAGGGACTCACTGATGCCATGATTGATAGGCTCACTCTGACTGAAAATAGAATTCAAGCAATTATTGATTCTGTCCAAGCAATTGCCGATCAAGAAGAAGTCGTTGGACAAATCATTTCTCAAAAAGAAGCACCAAATGGACTCAAAATTCAAAGACAACGAATCCCTTTAGGAACAATAGCAATGATTTTTGAGAGTAGGCCAAATGTAGTCATTGATTGTTCATGTCTGGCCATAAAATCAGGAAACTCCATCATTCTTAAAGGAGGTAAGGAAGCTAAATACTCAAACAATATCCTGAGTGAATTAGTTAGAGAAGCTATCTCAAGATATATTCCCAAAAATGTCGTTCAACTTGTGAGTTCTAAGGAGGCCGTGAGCGAATTACTCAAACTCAAAGATTATATTGATGTAGTCATCCCTCGTGGAGGAGAGAAGCTCATACAATATGTTTATGACAATGCTAAAATGCCTGTCATTGCTCATTTTAAAGGGCTATGCCATATCTATGTCCATAAAGACGCAGATCTAAAAAGTGCCAAGGAAATTATACTAAATGCCAAAGTGCAAAGACCAGGTGTCTGCAATGCTATGGAATCACTCTTATTACACCACGATCTTCCAAAAGATTTTGTAACTGATATAATTGAAACACTTCTGGGAAATGATGTAGAAATATTTGCTGATGAAGCTATTAAGTCAATTGATCAAAGAATTAAACTTGCAACAAATAAAAACTATGCCACTGAATATCTCGACAAAAAACTGTCAGTAAAAACTGTTGGTAATGAAAAAGAGGCCATTGAGCACATACAAAGCTATGGATCTCAACATACAGAGGCAATACTTGCAAAAGATGAAAGAGTCATCCAAGAATTTCAAAACAAAGTTGATGCATCTTGTATTATGGTCAATGCTTCAACACGATTTAATGATGGCGGAGAATTAGGTCTTGGTGCTGAACTTGGAATATCTACTACAAAATTTCATTCATATGGCCCTATGGGGGCCGCTGAAATGACTACAACTAGATTTGTCGTTGTTGGTCAAGGCCAGATTAGAGCATAGTGTACATCACAATATTTTAAGTTATGTTGGCAAGATAATTTATGATTTTTTTATTTTTAACTTCTATTTTGGCCAAGGAAAAGAAGATTAGATTAGATAAGTTTAAAACATCTAAATTGTTATAAAGGCCATATCTTTTTGTTAAGTTGTAAGATGAAAAATTAAAAGTATGAATGCTTCTAAGCTTTATTAAGTATAATCAAGTTACTTTTTCAAAATTATAAAATTAATTTTTAAGTAATCAAAAAATAACATTTGGTCTAATTATTGATAAAGCAAAAAAGGCCCTCGCGTTTAGGGCCTTTTTCGTTTATAGGGGGATGATCATCGGCATAGGCCGAATTTTTACTACATCTTTATTGGGCTGAAACCTTTTATTCCTTTAAAACATTTTGCTTCAACAAGGTTATTGAACTCAATTGCCTTAGTTTTCTTACCTTTTGCTAAGTCTTCTTCAGCTTCTTTTTTCCAAAGCTTCAGAATGTCATTGACCTCAGTCAAATCAGAGTTTTCGATCTTCGCTGTTAGCTTTTTCAGGATCCCATTTTCCCAACCTTGAACAATAATCCAATCAAATCCATGTTCTCTAAATTTTGTACCACCATTGTTTTTACCAATTGTAACAAGAGCATTGAAAAAATCTTCTTGAGCTGAATTCAATTTTCCATCTTCTTTCATTTGAAGAGTTGTGGCCATTCTTGATAGTTCTTCACTTTCAACACTTTGCTTAGTAAAGTAAACTAGATCTTCGTTTGAAAGTCCATGCTTTGGACCAAGGGATTTAACCGTTTCAATTAATGAATCTCTCGTAGTCATTCTTGGTATAGACATTGCTTTTACAAGTGATTTATTTGCTCTTGCTGAGTATGGTTCTTTGACTAGAACTTCTGTGTCAGAAATTTTTTGTACATTTCCAGCATTGTACTGTGAAGCACTCTTGGCAGCACAGCTTGAAGAAGCGCAACTGACAGCGGCCTCAATCTTAGCTCCCTTAGTAAGTCTTTTCATTCCAGATTTAAGAGTTTCAAGATCCCTTGCTGTAACATTTTTTTTGTCAGCGATCTTGTTTAAAATCGCTTCAACTCTCGCGTAGGTACCAAAATCTGATCCAGTAAAACTCACACCCTCTAATTTGTAGGATGACTCAAGTACTTGAATCACTTCGTTGATTGCTTTTTGAGAAAATTTTCCACTCAGTTCACCAATTTGCTTCACTGCTTTTTCGGCGAGTTTTAGTGAATATTTTCCAGGGACACTAAGTCCTTTAGCAGAACTCACGTGCGTTGTTAGAGAAAACACAACTGTTAAAATGGCCAGTAATCTGAACATTATTTACTCCTTATTTATTCAGTAATGCAAAAGATGCTATCACCTATGTTATTTGTCTAAAATATCAAAATCCAAATACTATATTTTTTACTCAATATGGTCAAAATTTGCTCAACAGAAACTGTCCAAATTTTAGATATTACTCACCCTCTTTGACGACTTTATAATCTGCTACAATATCTGACGGACGAGAAGTCATCTTTGAAGAATTTTGAGTTTTTTGCTCATTAATCCCATATTGCTTACCTAAATCTATAAACTTGGACCCAATGAGGGCCTTTATAAAGCGCCAAGCGTAGTAGAAAAACACATAAAACAGAACTAGTTTAATTAACATACCCATTTTTTCTCCCTAGACTTACGCTTTATACCAATTGTTTATGCAAACTGCAGGCCTAAAACATAGTCATTTCATTTATTAGGTGTTAAATTTCGGGAGTTTAAAATGATGCATGTAATATAAGACAGTGGAGATTTTCATGGATTCACAGGGATTTAGACCTGTTCATTGGGCAGAAATAACAGCAGAAAGAATTATTAAGCAGTGTGGTGAAAAAGAGGAATATACTCTGGCCAGTGGCATTACTCCATCAGGTGTCGTGCACTTTGGAAATTTTAGGGAAGTCATTACAGTTGATTTTGTGGCCAGGGCATTAAGAGCAAGGGGCAAAAAAGTAAGATTTATCTTTAGCTGGGATGATTATGATACTTTTCGCAAAGTTCCTAAAAATATGCCCAAACAAGAAGAGCTTGAAAAATGCTTATTTCGACCAATAGTTGATACACCAGATCCTTTTGCTGTTCATGAGTCATATGCTTCTCATCATGAAAATAACTTTGAAAAGCAATTAGAAAGAGTAGGGGTAGAGGTAACGCCAATTTACCAGGCCCAGAAATACCGTAAGGGAGATTACAAGGAAGGGATTCGCAAAGCACTTCACGAAACAAGTAAAATCAAAGAAATACTCAATGCTCATAGAACTTCTCCTCTAGATGACAGCTGGTTGCCTGTATTGGTCTACTGTAGTTCTTGTAATCGTGACAGAATAAAATCGATGTCCTTTAGTGGTGATCATATTCTCTCTTATGAATGTGAACTTTGTGGTCACAAGGGAGAAGAAGATTTAGATACGACTTCAAGGGTGAAACTCCCTTGGAGAGTTGATTGGCCAATGAGATGGGCCTATGAAAAGGTTGATTTTGAACCAGGAGGTAAAGATCATTCTTCTCAAGGAGGATCCTATACGACGGCCAAAGAAATTGTAGATAAAATTTTTGGTTTTAAGGCCCCTATTTACTTACAATATGATTTTGTTTCTATTAAAGGAGCAGGTGGAAAGATGAGTAGTTCATCAGGAAACCTTGTAACTGTTAATGATGTTCTAAATGTATATGAACCTGAAATGATCAGATGGATTTTTGCAAGTTACAAGACAAATATTGATTTTGCAGTCAGTTTTGATCTCGATGTGATTAAAACATATGAGGACTTTGATAGGCAAGAGCGTCTGGCCTATGGAATAGAAATTGGAAATGATAAAAAAGTCACAATGGCCCAAAGAGTATTTAAACTTTCACAATTAAATGCGCATACTGAAGATCTTAAACCTGAAGAAATGCCTTTTCAGCCTTCATTTCGACACCTGACAAATATTTTACAAATAAATGATGGTGATATATCAAAGGCCCGTGAGAGTTATATCAGCGAAATCAAAAACGAAAGAGATGAGAGACGCTTCACGCAAAGAGCAAACTGTGCACTTTTCTGGTTAGATAACTATGCACCTGAGGAGTTTAAGTTTACCATTAATAAAGAGAAGGTAAACATTGAAATTAGTGCGCAGATTACTGAGTTCTTGACAAAATTAAAATCCACAATTGTCCAAGATTGGGAATCATTTCAAACGGATAAAGATCTCCATGAAAAAATCTATGAATTAATTAAAGAGATTGGAATAACTCCGGAAGATGCATTTAAAACTTTATATGAGTTATTAATATCAAAGGAAAAAGGCCCTAAACTAGCTGGATTTATCCGAACTATTGGCAGAGATAGAGTGTTAAATCTTTTATAATTTTTCTAGAAGTAGATACCAAGTTCGGCCGAAAAACTCACCCACGAAAAAGTAAGGGATCTCCCACTAGCTGATTCAGTGTCGTACAGTCGTTCTCTTTTTGATGGAAGTATATTATAGGACATTTTAGTTCCGATATGAAAGTGTTTTGTCCATCTATAGGCCATAGCATAATCGGCCCTGTACCCAATACCGCTATATTTAAGTTCCCTTAAACTATCATTGATCATACCATAGGTCATAAATACAGTCGCATGCTCAAAAAACTTTAGAGAATCGAACAATTCAGTGAGTAGATTAAATCGATAACCCATACCAATTCCGCCATACAAAAAGGTTTCTTGATCATCATCTGCACGAGGATTGGCACCTTCAGAATCAGAATCACCTGTTGGTGTTGGGTTTTCAGCTACGGCCTTAAATTGTGCGCTTAAGGTTTGAATAAAACCCTCAAACCAAAAATTTGAAGTTTTTCTAGAAACTGTTAATTCAAATCCGTTTAGAATCATAAGCTCAACAAGACTCGAGTTTACATGGTAAGCAATACTTGCTTTCCAAATATCATTACTAACGTCATAAGGTCTTCCAAGAATTCCCGTATCATAGTCCATAGTACGTAGTCTTAACTGAGCATCTTCAACGAGGTGCTCTTCAATTGTGACTTCCTCTTTCAAGGCGTAGTCTTTTTCAATAATTGGAAGTGGTTGTTCTAGTTGTTTATCGAACGCATCTTTTTTGGATTCGCAAAGGGCCAATGAAGAAAGAAAAAAAGGCCAGAGTATTAAGAGAATTGTTTTCATGTAAACATGAAAACATATTCATATATGGAAGTAAACAATTAAAGGGGATGTGCAGAGAGTCAACTATTTGATCCCAAGTTTAGAATTCAACTCTTCTTTACTAAGTTGTCCTTGCTCGACAGCTAGATTGACAAGTATGAGTGCTTTTTCAAATTCGCCCCTTTCACTTGAGTTTGCAAGAGTGAGATCGAGGTGTTTTTGTTTTTCTATGTTTGAGAATTTTACAATTTTTTTGAGTAAATTAATTGCTTCAATTGTTTGTACTGAAATTTCAGGTTTAACTTCTTCGCTCATGTATATTCCTTTTTTCAGACATCATAATCATCGACGAGTTTAAATTCAAGGTAAATTTTAAGAGTAGGTTTTGCAAATAGTGAAAACCTACTCTTAATTTCAAATGAGGTAGAGGATTTCATTTCGTTTTTTCAAAAGAAGAAGCATTAATATATTTTTATGATCATCAAACTGTGTTGAAATTCCGTCATATTTTGAAAAGATTTTAATAATTTCATGTGCTTCATCTTCAGTATGTTTGCTAATTCCTTGATAAAACTCTTTTGAAGGTACTCTTCTAAGAAGGGCCAAAGCATGAGGGTCATTATCTTTTATAAGCTTTTTAAAAGCATCTGGTCCTTGTTTTATAATATTTTTTCCATATTTATCTTTTCTTTTGATCAAATTAAATAGATTAACAAGTGGCCCTTTGTTTTTACTTTCGAGATATTTATAAGCATTAGTTGCGACGTCGTCTATGAGCTTCTCATTGTGCTCCATTAAAAGAGTATTTTCTTTTTCAAGTTGATTTAATATGGCCAGGTCTTCTCGAGCAATGTTTTTTCTTCCTTTTGAAGCAATGAATTCAATTTTATTTTTATTTTCAATAATTCTTTTTTGAATAGTTTCCTGATAGGCCTTCACGACTCTGTCTGATAGTTGAAAATGCCCACTACCCCCAAGATAAACTTCTTTAGCTGCCTTTTCAATTTCGTTTAAATCCATAAGATAGTTTTTTGCACTAGACATTCTTTTAAACATTACTCTTTGGGCCCAAGTATTCATATAAATGAAACTTTGATCATTGAGAAAAGCTCTTAATGGTCCAAAAAACATTGATTTTTTGCCTGTGGAAAAATATTTTTTCACAGCATCAGGGACAATGTAATCAACAATAGTATTCAATGTTTTGGGTATATATCTAAACAGTCCTAGCATTGGAATTCTGTTTGATTGAGCAACACCACCTTGTGCCGCCATGAAGTGTGGTATATTTTTTGGGGATATGCGGACATTAACCATTACTTCTGAGAAATTATGATTTCTCTCAAGTACTTCTTTAAGTGCAGATTTGTGAGTCTGGCCATTGGCAATCATGGACTTTACTTCGTTTCTTAGTTTTGTGTAATGCTTATAGTCAGTTGCCAATTTAAGATTTTTCTTTTTTAGCCAAATATTAAACTTGGCCCTCCATCTTACCAACCGGGAAGAATCCTTTATCTGTTTCTTAAACTTTTGGTTAACGGCCTTGGCCTTCGTTACACGTTTTTCTATTTTTAATGTGTCAAGAAAGTGATCAAAATATTTAATATCGTCGTAAAAATACTTTGCAGATTGACTTGCCCAGCTTTCTGCGATTTGAGCATCACTGAGTGAATCAACAAGTTTGCTAAAACTTTTGTTCCAATTTTTTCCATCCTTCACAATTTGATAGATTGTGGGGGCAATATCAGTCTTACCGATGAGGGCCAACGCTTGGTGTTTCATTGAGTATTCGTGCGCGAGTCTCTTGTAGATTTGCTTTTCTTCTTTCCCAAGTTCTCCTGCTGCATTTTTAAGACCTAAGATGTCTTTTTTTATGAAGTTTCCTTTTAAGCGCAATGCTCTTGCTGCTTTAAAAAGAGGATTGAGTAAAGTTATACTAAAGAATATTTCTAAATAGACGGAGCGGTAGCCTTTTTCCATAAAACCACCTTCTGCACCTTCAACACTAGAGTGAGGGACAATTCCAAAGCGTTCAAGCTCTTTCATATTTTCCGCAGCTTCTATTCTATCCCAGGACAATAAGAGTTGTGCTCCTGTGAAGAAAACACCTGTTCCAATCAATAAAAGAGACCAAATAAGCGCTGGCACGCCTAAAACAGCACCAGCAGAAAACGCGGCCATCAGGAAAAAGATCTGTAATGGAAGAGTTGCAATTGTTCGATTAAATTCTTCATCTGTCATATCGCTAAGTCTTTCTTGGATAATTTCCATTTCTTCAACGCCATATTTTTGAGAAACTTCTTTTTGGGCCGGGATAGTCGCATAGTAAAGGTTTTGAAAGTCTTGATCTCGAAATACGTGATTAAAATCGCACAATCTTTTAATGCTAGTAGGTCTCATTTGTTGTTGTTTATAAGCAGACTCTCTCATTAAATGTCTATATAGGGGTCTTTTAATTTGATTATCTAACTTCATGATATACATTTGTGCGATTTCACTAGTGTATTCTTCGGGTTTGACGTTTGGATTATCATCAAACCACTGCTCTAATTTCTGGAGTTGAACTTTAGGGTCTTCAATATGTCTTAGTTTATAGATATCAAGCACTGCTAACATATCTATAAATTCAGGTTGTTCTGCAGTGGCATTGTAGGCCTCTTTGGCCGCTGAATTGTCTAAATCATAAGTAACAGAGTCAAGGGCCTTGTCAAAATCTTTTTCTTCAAAGAGGTTTGAGTCGTTAATATCAATAATTTTCTGGTAGGCCAGTTTATCATTGTCAAAGGGGGTATGAAAAAGTCCTGCGTACTGGTTGTTAAATTTATCAATAGTTTCTTGCCACATAGAAAACATATCGCGTTCAGAGAGTACTTCTTGGGCCATCATTGGTTGTAGGGGACGATCCATTTTTGCGACATTGGTATATATTTTATTCCAAAGACGCAAAAAACCTTCAGTGGGATGAGAATTCAGAATTTCTTTGTTAAGCTGAAAGAAGGATAATCTTAAAATCGCCCACCGATTATTCACTGAAACCTGTTTTCGAACAGCAATCTCTTTGTCGACTCTTGGACTCGCTCCTAGAGACTGTTGTAAAAATTTATATTCAGATATTTGAGCTTTCTTTAATAAATCATTTTCTTGTAATTTTTTATAGATAGATTTAATGTAAGGATAGACTGATTTTATTGCTCTGATTTCAGAAGGGTGAGTATCAAAATTATTTTCTTTATTCAAAAAAGGTAAGAGCTTACGATAAAGGAGTTCTGCGATTCTTTCTCCATCATTTTCAGTTTTTCGTTGCGAATTTTTTCGGGCAATTTCACCATTACAGATCTCAAATATACTATTGTTCCAAGAATTATGTTTTGACTCTTTACAGGTTTCTCTGAGGATTGAGTAAAAGCGTTCTCTTCTCTCAGATGATTTAAATTCAGCATTTTTTAAATTGAGATTCTCAAGTTCATATGCAAGAATTCCAAGTGGAGTTCTGATAAGCCAGGCGGATGTGTTCAGTTCTGGTAATTTGTAGCTTGTTCTATTTGATTCAAACTCATTTAGATCATTTGCAAAATAAATTTTCCAATCAAAGAGATTATCTTGTAACTGTGTAAATCTCTTAAATAGAAATTCGTTATGTGAATAGAGGGGATCTGCTCCAGTTGGATCAGAGATTATCCCGTTCTCATCCGTTTCACATTCTGGAGTACTCTCAGATTCACATTTGCGTTTTATATCAGTAAATTTAAAGATATCTTCAATCTGAGCAGAGAGGTAGTTTAGTTCATCTTTTGAAATTGATGTTTTAATGACGTTCTGACCTTTATATTTTTTAAGCTCATCATCTTTTCCTTCATTTCTGATGGTAATAATGATTTTTGATTGTAGAATTTTGCTGGCCTGATCAAAATGGTTAATATCATCTACGTTTGGGAGAATTCTCGACTCATCACTATTATCAAAAATAGCTCCTCCTTCCCAAAGGTATTCTGCAAGTTGTTTAAATATTGAGTCATGCTTGGCAAAGGCACTTACACCTTTCCAGGCATGGTCATAGACATACATAGGTCTAAGGCCTGAGATTTGTCCGTATTGTGGATTTTCAGGATCTAGTTTGAAAGAGGCATCTATTCCCATACTTCCCATTTCAGCGTCTGCACCATATTCTGTGAATGCCAACTCAAAGTTTGGCCCTAAGAGGGCATCTATAAAGAGTTCTTGTTCCTTGGGATCTGTTTTTAAATTAGTGTATGGAGCGAATCCAGGAAGTCCTCCTCCGTCAACTGTCTGGCAAGAATGAGGAATTTCAATTCCTTTTTCTTGTTCGGGCATTATCGTATTATAAAAGTCCAGGGCATTTAAATGTTTATTAATTTGATGAAGTTTTAAACTTCTCATATAGTGGTGATGTGAGCCTATGCGGAGGTATGATTTTGCTCCTTCTCCACGAGTTAAATACTTTACAGTGGGAGCAAACTCTATTAAATGCTTATCTTCAGTTTGAACAAGTCTAAAACGTTCAGAATTTTCAAAAATTCGTGTCAATTTTTCTAGTGGAAGTAAATCACTTTCTGAAATAATGTCTAAAAATTGAATGGCCTCTTTTGCTCCAATAATTTTTTTTTCCATCATTAAATCGAGATATTTTTCTTTAAATTCATCAATGTCTTTTTGAGAAATTTTGCCACCTTTGACTTTTAAATTATCTTCGGCAACTGTAGCTAAAATTTTGGATATTTTGTCTTTTTCTTCCTTGCTTGCATTTAAAAAAGCATTGGACTTAATGATATTATTTTGTGCAGTTTGCATAAGTCCTTTGTAAGTCATTTGATAAACATCCTCGACGCTCATTTGGCGAATATCCCACTTTAGATTGAGTGATTTTCTTAACTTATCCATGTAACGATAGTTTTCTTTTTCAATCCAAAACTGGTTTCTTAGATCCATGAAGGGGAGGTAAACGTTATCAACATAATTGGCCAAAACTACGAAATAAGTATCTTCGAGTGTCTCCTTGTAGGTTGAAAGAAGTTGCTCAACCATTTCTTTTGCAGTTAACATCATTTGATAGAGCTCTTGAATATCTTTATCTTTTTGAGGAACTACCCAGAAGTAGTAATCATCTGTCCACCAATCTTTCATCTCAGTTCTATCGGCCATGAGGTACTGTTTTCTCAGTTTTGGGAAAATATTTTTAGATTTTTTAAAATTAACTTCACCTTTTTCAACTTGATCTTTTACTTTCTTGAGTTCGTCTTCAATAAATTTATCTTTGAGTTCTTTGCTTTTAAAATTAGCTACGATTTCTCTATATTTTCCATCCTCATCCCTTATAAGATGCTCTTGAGAAACATAGGATGTGTAATCAGTAATGGCCCCCATGTGGCCATATGAAATTTGAATAGGGGTTAGTTTAAATTCAAAGAGATTATCTATGGGGTTCTCTTGTACAGGAATTCCTGATTTTTTTGCCTTAAATCGCAAAATGGCCTCATGGGATTCTTGTCTTATGAGTACATTGATGAATTCTTTTCTCTTTTTTGGATTATTTTCAACTTCTTTAAGATAATTTATGCGCTCTTCAGCATCCGCTAGCTCTGAAAACTTCTGACTTTTATCACCGATGTCCCTATTTTCTTCTTCTTCTGTACCAAAAAGTTTGATGGCAATTTTTTGGTACTGTTTCATTAAGCGATCATGCAATAGATCTACAGGTTTTTTTGTTTCATCATCAGTAGGTTGGTAATCTTCGTTTGGTGCACTATAGACTGCTGGAGACAAAGAGATAAGTCCCAATACAGGCCATGCAACTGATTGGGCCCAAAAAAGGTGAGTAATTGTGAGTATCAGATACTTTCTTAAGAGAGAATAGAACACTATTTACTCCTTGCTGCCCAAACTTTAGACAGTTTATCTCGATTTAAACATTAATGTCTGCTATCTAGTAAAGATTACATAGATGCAGTATTTTTGAATATTGATATGCGAGAAAGATGCCAGTTTTAGAGTAAATCTTGAGCTATTTAAAGAAATAAATTTGAACTTTGAATTAGGATGCCATTTTTTTTACTATAGAGTCATTGCTTTGTTCATCAAGTCCAAGAAATTTGTCTAGTGACTTTGAAAAATTATCAATTTTTTCTAATGATTGATTAAAACTAAGGGCGCATTTTTCGTTTTCTTTAACAATGCTTAACGTTGATTGGGTGATTGAGTCCAGATTTCCCATAGCATTGTTAATCTCACTCACACCTTTTTGATTGTTCATTGGAGGCAGTGGAAATTTCTTCAATAGTTTTATGAAATAGGCGAGACTAGTCGATTATTTTATCGATAATAAATGTTGTTTTTTTTCCTAATTCGATTCCATTATCAATTTTATTTTTAGTCATTGAAGTCATTTCGTCAATTCTTAGCTGTGAATTGGAAATGATCTCATTCACTTTAGAGATACTCTTATCAAGCAAAACAGAAATTTCTTGCGCTGACCTTCCACTCATCGCGGCCAAATTTCCGACTTCTTCGGCCACTACTGCGAAACCGCTGAATGAAACCTACCCAAAACTACTCACGTAATTCTGGTGTTCATTCAGCGGTCAAATTCACCGATAAATATATTACCTTCCTGTGGGCCCTTAATTCTAGGACATAAAGACGAAACAGTTGAAGAAAAACTTAAGAACTAAAAATTAACAATAAATCATAATATAAATTAGCTCATTAGGATAAATTCAGGAAGAGGCCGATTTGTTTTATGATGATGGATATGTATTCCAAGTTCTTTGGCAGCAGATAAATGTCCAAAAGTGTCATCAATAAAGAGCGTTTCACTTGCTAATAAATTGTTCTCATCTAGGATCTTTAAGAAAGCATTATGATCAGGCTTTCTCAATCCAAAAATATGCGAGTAATATACTTTTTCAAAGTTTTTTTCAAAAGTTGAAAAGTTTTGTTTGGTTTGAATAATTTGTATGAATTTATCATAGTGAATCATATTGGTATTACTTAATAGAAAAAGGCGGTACTTTGAAGATAATTTTTGAAGTTGATTCAATTTGACTTCAGGTACATCTAGCAGCATTGCATTCCAAGCTCTATCAAAAATTGTAAAGTCATTTGGTAGTTTTAATGCACTTATTAATTCTACGCGGAAATTTTCGGCCGTTATTTTTCCTGTTTCAAAACTGTCAAATAGACTACTTTGCTTGTGTTGTGAATAATAATCTTTAAAATTTAAAGCTGAAAGATTTTCAAAGGCCTTCTCCGTAAGCGAGTAATCAATGTCTATTAAAACTCCGCCAAAGTCAAAGATGATATTTTTAATATTTGAAATACTTTTCAAATTCTTCCGGCCCGCAAGTCTGCAGCATATTTTTTAATTTGTTCCTTTAGTTTTGGGGCCAAAATAATATTTGCTGTAAGGTTGGGAATGGCCATGAGTCCCAAAAATGCATCTGAAAAATTAATTATTGTATTGAGTTCTGTGACTGCACCAATCGCTACAAAAATAACAAAAATAATCTTATAGACTCCAATATATTTGTGGCCAAAAAGAAATTCGACCCCTTGTTCACCGTAATATGCCCAAGAAATAATTGAAGAAAATGCAAATAGGACAACTACGAGTGTAATCATCAAGTTTCCAGCTTCTCCGTAGAGTGTACTAAATGCCGAAGCTGTTAATGCTGCTCCTTGTAGACCTTGAGGATTAGACCATACTCCAGTGATAAGAATGACAAGGGCAGTTAAAGTACATACGACAATTGTATCTATAAAAGGGCCTAACATTCCGACAAGACCTTCTTGTATAGGTGAGGATTTGGCCGCTGAATGTGCCATCGCTGCTGAACCAAGACCAGCTTCGTTAGAAAATACTGCCCTTCTTACACCTTGTATAACAACTTCTTTAAATCCAACTCCGAGAAAACCACCAACTGCGGCCGTACCACTAAATGCATCTGAAAATATACTGACAAGAAGTTGTGGAATGGAATGAATATTTGCAATAATAATTCCGATTGATCCAAAGAAATAAATTATCACCATGACTGGAACTAATTTTCCTGCAACGTTTCCTATACGTTTTATTCCACCAATAAGAACAATTGCACTTAAAGCAGCGAAAAAGAGTCCGGTTACAATATTTGGAATACCAATTGATTTAGAAATCATACTGGCCATTTGATTGGATTGGAACATATTTCCTGCGCCTATTGCCCCAAATATAGTTGAGAATGCAAAGAGATAGGCCAGTGGAATAAATTTACCACCAAGGGCATTTTTTATTGTAAACATTGGTCCACCATGCATTTGTCCATGATCACCTTCTGTTCGATAGATGAGGGCCAAAGTAATTGATGAGAATTTTGTGGCCATTCCAAGAAGGCCTGCGACCCACATCCAAAAAACTGCTCCAGGGCCACCACTTGTAATGGCGACGGCCACTCCTGCAATATTTCCTAAACCTATTGTTGCTGATAGAGCAGCACATAAGGCCTGAAAGTGAGTGATTTCTCCGATGTCTTCGGGTTTGTCATATTTGCCGACTGTAATATCGATAGCATGTTTAAAATATCGAAACTGTGGAAGGAGGAAGTAAAATGTAAAAATGAGACCTGCGCCGAATAAGAGATAGACCATAGGGAGACCCCATACAAGGCCTGCAAATTGTTCTGATATTTGAAATAGTTTATCAAGCATAAACCCTCCGTAGATTAGCAATTTTCTAAGCCTAGCAACTTGGCCCTTAAATGCCAATAATTTTCATCCAGTATTTTTAAGAGATCGAAAAATTGCATGAGTTTATTTACTATGCTTAAATATTTTTAAGAGGTTAATTTGAATTTTTGTTTGAGAATATATTTATTTTTTCTATTAGGGGCTGTCCAGAATTCCCGGCCTCGCATCAAAGTTTTAACCATATATAAGCACATGCCAAAGAAAGCATGGATTTGTAATTTCTTTTGAGTTTATCAAACCTAGTTGCAATGGACCTGTAGTGCTTCAACCTAGCGAAAATATTTTCTACTTTATATCTTTCTCTGTAGGCCGTTTTGTCTAAATTAGTGTTTCCAATCTTCGAGTTTTCTTTCCTGGGGATTACTGGAATTGATTTTGTTCCTCTGATTACCCAACGAAGATATTCACCATCATACCCCTTATCAGCAATAGTATAAGTACTATGAGGAGTTCTTTCTATAAGTTCTGGTGCCATTTTTATATCATGAACTTGCCCCTCAGTAATTTCAAAATCAATTGGATTCGCGTGAGAATCAACAACCATATGTATTTTAGAACTATTGCCTCCAGCTGTTTTTCCAATACCACTCTCGGCGTCCTTACGTGCACCACAAGCATGTTGATGAGCTTTGACTACACTTCCATCAATAATTTTCCACTCCATATCTGGTTCAACTACAAGTTTCAGAAATATACTCTTTAATTTGTCGTACTTGGACCAGTCGTTAAATCGCGAATACACTTTTTTCCAGCTCCAGTGCTCTTGTGGCAAGTCTCTCCAGGGGCATCCAACTCTCATTTTGTACAAGATTCCTTCTGTGGTATGTCGAAGATCAGGCTTGTCATAGATGCCATTTTGAGACATTATTGGCCATAACTTCGACCAAAGCTCATCTGTGAGCATTAATCGAGGCATAAGTAAGTCCTTTGTTGTTTTTTGCAAATCAATTCTAAGGACTTACTTTCAATTATGCATACGGCCCTGAGTCGAATTCTGGACAGCCCCTAGTATCATCTCTATATGGACAGGTCTGCCTTGAAAATATTTCAAAAGTTACAATGGGAATTAATAATTCAGTTTATAAAAGAGATATAAAAGATGTCTCTGATGAGATTGCTTCAAAGTATGATGCCGAAATAAGTTTTGAAAAATATATTTGCGCAGATTATAGGCCGCAGTATGATTTTGCCTTTGGACTGGGCGGACGCATATTACGAGTAGACATTGAAGGATCTAAATCTAAGCTACTCATGTCCATTTGGGGAAGTAAGTTCATAGGGCATATGAATTCCGCTGAGTTTTGGATTGAGAACAAAGTATTTCAAGACATAAATGGTATCGATTACAATCATACAAACTACTTCAATCAAATTCATATGACGCTGAAATTTTATGTATTAAATGAGCTAAAAAGTGATTTATTTTTTTATTTGAAATTGGGGTCCGTCTCAAATCTTAGCGAAGATCTTAAAACAGGGCCAAGTGTTGGTTTAGGTGTTCATTATCTTCAAACTTTTAAATATAAAAATCATTTTGACTTTTCTTTAACTTATAATAATTACGAAGTTAATTACGAAAAGGATAGTGTCAATCAGTCAAAATTTTCGTTAAATATAGCATATTTATATTAAATTTTTTTTAAAGAGGTGAGCTATGTCAAATCTAGTAGATAAGATACAAGCACAAAAAATTGGGGATGTTCTTCATATGTTAGTTGATAATTATGAAAGAAATCCAGATGGACATTTTGTAAAAGCAAATTTGATTTTAAATAGTGGAAATAGTGTGGCCGGAGTAGTTATTAAAATTGAGGACGTTGAAGGGTACAAGAACATTGTGATGTGTGAAAATCCAATGGATGAAAAAATAATGAATCTTACATTTCTTCCAATGTCTCAAGTCATCGGCCTTCATTTGTCCAATGCTCAGTTTATAGCTCCTCAGTTAAGCAATGGAAAGATTTCACGAGTTCCTGGAGGAGTAAGTGAAATTACTAATTTGGATTGTAAAAGAAAGTTGCAGATAATTTGGGATGAAATAAAATCAGAAGGGCAATTAAACACAGATTTTAATGTAGATTGGAATACCTGTACAGATTCAAATGAACTCAGATTTAATTTGCTCGATGTTGCGAAGGCCGTAAAAAAATCTATATTGAAAATAGTTGAGGATGATTACGGAGCTGAAGCTTTTTCTCAGATAGAAAAATTTATTGTGTCAAATGGCGCTGATAAAAATATGAAGATCCATAAAAATGGATCTGAACTTCAGTTGCAATTAAACTTAGAGATGATGTTACCAAATAAGTTGAATGAAAAAATTGAAGAGTCATTAAATTCAGTTTTAGGTTGATAGTCATCATTTTGGGGCAGATAAGTTCTCACATTTTTTTAATAAAAAACTAGATTACTTTCTTGAAACGTAGTATGTTTCAAAAAAGGATTGCTATGTCAGAAGATGTTAAAGAATGCCCAAAATGTCAGTATCCATATTGTTATTTTGATTCCTCATTATGGATTTGCCCTGAATGTTCTCATGAGTGGAATCCAAATGAAGTGTCTGAAGTAGCAAGTTCTTTTCAAGATGCATTTGGAGCAGTACTTGAAAATGGTGATAGTGTTAAAACGATTAAAGAACTCAAAGTTGGTAAATCTGTTATAAAATCTGGAACAAAAGTAAAAAATATCCGCCTTCTTGATGTTCCTGTAAATGACCACGATATTTCTTGTAAAATTGATGGAATTGGGCAGGTCTATTTGAAGTGTTCTGTTGTCAAAAAGGCATAGGTCGTTGCCTAACTGTACAGAAGACATGCTGATCGTTTCTCAATGAACTCACTTAGGCCACTTTTATCAACAATTGTTCTAAGTTCTTTTTTAGTGCCATTGTTTTCAATCCAATTTCTTATTTTGCTTGAGCCATTTATTAAGTCGATGGCCAATCGATCATGTTCATATTCATACGGTTTTTCATTCCAAATAAATTCTTCCTTTAAATGCTTATAGAAGTTTTTCATTAGATGTTGTCCAAATTCCCAAGTCTTTGCACAACGAGGATCTTTGACTTCTATAAACACACCTCCACATCCAGTGTGTGCATGTTTTTGAAACATAGGGTGAAAGTGGATGGGTCTACAGGCCAGCCCATTTCTAATTTCTTCATCAATTTCATTTTCAAGTTGTTTGCAAAATGAATAGGCCTCAATTTTTGGGAATCCAATTTGTTCAAGTGCTCTGGTCGTACCCCGGCCCTCTGAGATATGACAACCTTCAAATAAAACACTACCGCAAAAGACATAGGCCCCATTTGGAGTTGAGAGATTCGGAGAAGGATTTGTCCATGGAAAGAGTAAGGAATGATAGACAGTATTTCTATTCCAATTTTCACATTTGATTACATGCAGATCAAGATCATCTAAAGAATGATATTTTTGAGTAAATAGTGCTATTTCACCCATGGTCATTGCATGGCGCATCGGTATTTTATGATGACCTACAAAGGAATGAAATTCTTTTTCTAGCACATTACCCTCAATAAGCTCTCCTCCAACCGGGTTGTGTCTATCTAAGATTATTACGCGTATTCCTGTTTTATTTAACTTCTCTAGAAGTAGCCCAAGTGTAGATATGTAAGTATATACTCTCGTTCCTACATCTTGTAGATCTATAACAAAGGTGTTGATATCTTTAAGCATATTGTCAGTGGGGATTCTAGTTTCTCCATATAAAGAATGAACCGGGATTCCAAAATACGGATGTATATAATCATAAGTTTCAATCATATTATCTTGCACATCACTTACAAAACCATGTTGCGGCCCAAATAATTTGATAAACCTTTTTTTAAATAGCATTTGGAAGATTTCAGGAGCAGTTTGGTAGTCTTCTGTAATTGAAGCATTGTGACAAAGAAGGGCAATATTTCCTACACACAAATTCTGTAAACTGTTGCTTTCTTTAAGTCTTGATAGTGCTGGCCTTATTGTTTTCATAGATATCCTTATTTCTATTGTTTACTATTGGTTTTGATTGAGTACAATCACCTCAGATTTTAACAAAGATTAAAAGGCATCTCTACATGAAACAGTACTTAGATCTTATGAAATATGTATTAGAAAACGGACATGAAAAAAGTGACCGTACTGGAACTGGCACACTTTCTGTTTTTGGCCATCAGTCTCGTTACGATTTAAGTGAGGGCCTTCCTTTAGTGACGACAAAAAAGTGTCATATGCGTTCTATCATTCACGAGCTTTTGTGGTTCATTAAGGGTGAAACAAACATTCAATACTTAAAAGATAACAAGGTTTCCATTTGGGATGAATGGGCAGATGAATCAGGAGAATTGGGACCTGTTTACGGAGCTCAATGGAGAAGATGGAAAAATAGTGAAGGAGATATAATTGATCAGCTTGCTCAGTTAATTGACGGATTAAAAAATAATCCAAACTCTAGAAGGCATATTATTAATGCTTGGAACGTAGGGGAAATTGCTAAAATGGCCCTTCCTCCTTGTCATGCTTTTGCACAGTTTTATGTCAATCAAGGTAAATTGTCGTGCCAGCTTTATCAAAGATCAGCTGATATTTTTCTTGGAGTTCCTTTTAATATTGCTTCATATGCTTTATTTACCATGATGATCGCACAGACCACAGGTCTTATTCCTGGTGAATTTATTCACACATTGGGGGACGCTCACCTATATTCTAACCACCTTGATCAGGCCAGATTACAACTGGAAAGAAAACCATTTGCGTTACCAAAGATGAAAATAAATCCTGAAGTGAAATCAATTTTTGAATTTTCTTTCGAAGATTTTGAATTGGTTGACTATCACGCACATCCCCATATTAAAGCAAAAGTAGCTGTTTAATGATTATTTCGATGATTGTAGCAATGGGAAGTAATCGTCAAATAGGAAAAGACAATCAGCTTTTGTGGCATATTCCGGAAGATTTAAAAAATTTTAAAAAACTAACTATTGGCAAAACTATCGTTATGGGACGAAAAACGTATGAGTCTATTGGAAGGCCATTGCCGAATCGTGAAAATATTGTATTGAGTAGACAAGAAATCCCTTTGGGCGATGTGAAAATTTTGAGAAGTGTTGAGGAAGTTATTTCGTATGCAGAATCTGCTCAGATTCCTGAGCTAGTCATATGTGGAGGTGAAAATATTTATGCACAATTTTTACCTCGAATTCAAAGATTTTATTTAAGCAAAGTTATGTGGAATGGGGAAGCGGATGCCTTTTGTCCTCAAATTAATCTTGATCAATATAGTCTGACTTATTCTAGTAAACACCCACAAATAAATGCTCAAATTCCTGCATGGGAGTTTGAGCAATGGGACCTAAATTCCTAAATTATTTCAAACAGTTAAATTTATCCACTTTTTAAATACCGAAAAACTACATCATGTAGTTTTTTTTTAATATTCAATAAAATCCAACCGATATGAAATTGAAATATCATAAAAGGTGGGAGTCGTGGACGATTTAGATATGAGTATCACCCTTGATTTTATTTGCGAGGCAAAAGAACTTGCTCAGGGTGCAGAAGAAAGCATACTTGCTTTAGAAAGTTCTGAGGATAGAGAGACTCAATTAAGTGCTATTTTCAGAATGGCCCACAATATAAAGGGTTCAGGGCGTGCAGTTGGCTTCACAAGACTGGGAGATTTCGTACACCTTTATGAAGATGTTATTGGTGCTGTTCAACAAGGGAAAATTGAACTCAATCCAAATATCATAAATCTAATGCTTCAGAGTAATGATGTTATTATACAGTATCTAGATTATCTTATGGAGAATCCTGATGGGGGATTTGATACAAAAGAAATTGAAGGAAAATTATCTCAGGTATTAAATGGAGGAGAAGCTGCTGTTCCTGCTCAAAATGCTGCCACAGGAAGTGAAGAAGAAGTTACTCCAGCAATTCAAGAACTATCAGAAGAAGATAAAGCATTGCTTGCAGAGTTTCATGCATCTCTAGAAGGTGTTCCAGCTCCCAAAGAAGAGAAAAAAACTGAAGAAAAAAAAGAAGAACCTCCACTCAAGATTGTCCAAGCTTCGGAAAGTGAGAAGGTTGTACCGGTCCCAAAGAAGGAAACAGTTCAACAACCTCAAAATACTGGAGGGGGAACAGGTGATAATGGGGGAGGAAAAGGACAATCCCAAAAGAAAGCAAGTGATGATTTTTTAAGAATAAGATTAAGTAAATTAGATGCTATCATTGATTCTTTGGGAGAACTTTTAATTTATCAAAGTATGTTAAATGAAGCGCGTAGCGAGTTTACTGGCCCACGCTTTATGAAATTAAATAAAATCGTAGATGCCTTAAATGGAATAACAAAAGAGATGCAAGGAGTGACAATCACTCTCAGAATGCTTCCTTTGCAGAATGTTTTTTCTAAAATGAATCGTATAGTTCGAGAGCTTTCTAATGAGCAGAAAAAACGAATAAATTTTATTACTACTGGTGAGCATGTTGAGCTTGATAAAATTATAGTTGATTCTCTGGGAAATCCACTCACACATATGATTAGAAATGGTATTGATCATGGAATAGAAACTCCAAAAGAAAGGGCCGCAGTAGGGAAACCTGAGACAGCGACGTTAAATCTTGAAGCAAAAATTGAGGCCGGAGTTGTCAGAATTATAATTGAAGATGATGGAAGGGGACTGAATAAGGAGAAAATTCTTCAAAAAGCTATAGAAAAAAGAATGATTTCAGAACAAAGTGCCCAAAATCTAGAGGAACAAGATATTTACAGGTTTATTATGGAACCAGGTTTTTCAACACGTGACCAAGTTACAGATGTTTCTGGTCGTGGAGTTGGAATGGATGTTGTTAGAACAATCATTGAAGGCCTAAGTGGTTCTATTGAAATTCATTCTAGACAAGGTGAAGGCACTCGTTTTGTAATCACGTTACCACTATCACTTTCAATTATCGAGGCCATGCTAATTATGTCCCATGGGGAAAGATATATTATTCCTATTTCACAACTTACTGAGACTATTGAAATAGAACCTGATCATGTTGCATTTATTAATTCTAAAGCAATGGTCCTTAAAATTAGAGATGATGAAATTCCGCTTTTTCCATTGTCTGAGGTTATGAAGTGTAAGGTAGTTGATGGTGATGATTCAGATGCTAAAAAAATTGGGATTGTCACAATTGTTGATGGTATGAAATATGCCTTTTCTGTAGATAAAATTATTGGAACACAATCAGTTGTTGTGAAAGAAATGGGTCCTGAGTTTTCTGAGCTTAAAGGACTATCAGGGTCTGCAATTCTTGGAGATGGGCAACCTGGAGTTATTATCGATTTACCTGCTCTCATTAATCATAGAACACAGAGGGATGCAGCATGAGTGAAGCAATTAATATCGAAGAGTTAAATCAACAAGAAGAAAGTAAAAATGAAATAGCTCATCATCAAGAAATTGAATATCTGGATGAAGCACAAAGATTTTTAATTTTTAAAGTTGGCGTAAATTATTATGGGGCACCTCTGCTTTCAGTTCAAGAAGTAATGGAAGAACAAACAATTAAGCCAGTTCCATATGCACCAAGTTACTTTTTAGGAATAATGAATCTAAGAGGAAAAATTATATCAGTACTTGATTTGCGTTCTAAGTTTAGAATCCCACAGACTGAAAATGAAAAAAAAGTTAAATACATTATGATTTTGGACTTAGAAAACACATCTATAGGTGTAATGATTGATAAAATAGTTTCTGTTCAACATTTGTCGCCTAAGGAAATTTCACATCTTCCGTCTGTCGAAGCAAACATTCGTCCGGAATACATTATTGGGGCAACCAGAATTGATGATCGTCTCATTACTCTGGTACAATTATCGAAATTAATTGAAAAAGATGAAGTAGAAAGGTTTTTGAAGTAATGTTTATCCAAGAAAAACAAGCTATTGAAATAAAAAAACTTCTTACCTTGGCAACAGGTCAGGACTGTTCAGATATTTCAAATAAGAAAATGTTAAACATACTAGAAAAAAGATTGAAAGAACTCAAGTTTAACGACTTCAATAATTACTTAAAATATTTAAATCAAAATTCACTTAAAGAAATTTCACAACTTAAAGAAAATGTTGATATTGAAAAATATGCTTTTTTCGAATTTAAGTTCCATCATGATAAAATTTCTAAGGAAATTTCAGGAAATAACGTTTCAAATAAATTGCCTAAAGAACTTAATATTTTATCTATTGAATCAGGTAAAGGCGAATTTAGTTATTCAAATGTCTTGTTTTTTAAGAATCTTTTTGAAAAATTATATTCAAATTGCAAATTAAATTTTTATTCAATGTTCGCGGATGTTAAAGGACTTAATCATAGTCAAAACGGGGTTTACTTAACCGATTGCCTTATAAAACAAATTCCTTCGGAATACCATAAATATTTTAAAAAAGGTAAAGGTGAATTGTCCAAATATATAAAAATTCAAGATGAAATAAAAAAAATTGTTAGTTCTAAATGTGCAAGTTTCAAAGATAAAGTTTTACCTTATTATTCTGAAAAGTTTGATTATGTTTTAGTCGATTTAAATAGTTTGGAACTTCCAGGAGTTGATTCTCAAAGTATTTTAAAAAAATTAGAAATTGTGACGACTCCTGAATCTAAAGTCTTTATAGATCCAGATTTTAATATCAATCCATTTGGAAGCTCCTTTAATAAAAATAGTCCAGGATGTTTTGTAAGAACAAAAACAGAAGCAGAAAATGTTGCTACTTTTTCCTATAATAAAATTAGATTACTTATTGTAGATGACTCTAAAACAATTCATACATTACTTAACAAAGTTTTTGAGGATATAAAGGGATTCGACATAATTGGAAGTTGTTACGATGGAGAAGAAGCACTCAATTTTCTTTCAAAAAACTCGAGTGTAGATGTTATTTTGTCCGACATTAATATGCCAAAGATGGATGGACTTACCCTTCTAAAAAAACAAATGGCAAAATATAAAATACCTACTCTCATGTTAAGTGCTATATCAAAAGATGAAGGAAGCTATCTATTTGATGCTTTAGATGCTGGAGCAATTGATTACCTAGAAAAACCAAGTACGAGTGATTTGAGTGCAATTTCAAATAATCTTCTTGAAAAAATTAAAATTGCAAAAGACTCAAAGAATAAGAAAAATACAGTAAAAAACAAAGGTAAAGTTGTTAATTTTCAAAATATTGGTAGTCAGGATAAAACAATTATTCTCATTGGCTCTTCAACCGGAGGGCCACAAGCGTTACTTGGACTTTTCAAGGCTCTACCAAATAATTTACCTCCCATTCTTGTATCCCAACATATGCCTAAAGAGTTTGTTGCTCATTTTTGTAAAAGGTTAACTGAGCAAACTGAATTTCAAGTAAGCCTTGGATCTCGTAATGATAAGCTATTGCCAGGACATATTTACTTTTCGGAAGGCGATAAGCATATGAAACTAGTTAATAAGGGAAATATGTTAGGAATTGATTATGATAACTCTGGCACTTACAAGGGACCAACTTCAGTTGATTGCCTTTTTCATTCTGCAGCAAAATATGCAAATGAGTATGATTTCATTAGTATTATCTTAACAGGAATGGGAAAAGACGGTGCGGAAGGAATGAAAAAACTCCATGATCAAGGTGTTTATACAATAGCTCAAGATGAAAAAAGTAGTGTAGTGTGGGGAATGGCCGGAACAGCAGTCAGTTATGGTGCTGCTGATGTCGTTTTAGATATAGATGATATTCCTCAAGAAATTGTAAATCATCTCAATAAAAAAATTCAAAAGTCAGCTTAATTATTTTTCTTTCCTTTTATATCTTTAACGTGATCTTCCAGAATCCAAGTTTTCTGCAATGCTCTTAACGTTATTGTGAGCTCCTGAATTGCTTTCATGAGTTGTTTACTAAACCCTGGGTTATCTGCTAATTCTTTAGAAAATAACTGAAGATTATCTAATAATTGATTTACCAACTCACCTCGTTTAGATATTGGATTAAATACGCCATCTACACTAGTAAAAACTTTGTTTCCAGATTCAAAAAAATCAGGAATATATGAACTTTTTTTAGATAAGGATACTGTAATTTTTTTTAAATCACTAATCATACCATTTAAATTTTTAAATAATGGAAGTACATTTGAGTATAGGTCTTTTAAATCTTTTTCATTCATTTCTGTTAGCAATAGCCTCATCGCTTCAGAAAGTTTACCAATTCCATCTCCTAAATTTGCCAGTTTCCCAAATATATTAGACATATTCTTACCTGTTAGAAGGTCAGTTATGCTCAGTCCATCTTCTCCTAATATCATTCCCATATTTGGAATTTTTTCACTTTCAATTGAACCAGGTACTATATCTATTCTTTTTTCACCTACGACAAATGATCTATATGCCCTTGCAATTGAATCTTTAGTAAGTTTATCTTGCATGCTACTAAGAACAGAAAATTTTACTTTTATTGAATTGTCCCGATCTACATAAATATCTTTAACTGTACCGACTCTTAAACCTGAGATTGAAACCATGGAACCAATCCGTAGCCCGTCTGCATCGTTTAATTTTGTAAAATAAGTATTTTTTTTGTAAAACCAAAGATTTCGTTTTCCAATTTGATAAATACTAGCGCCTAAAAAAATACTTACCCCCATAAGTGCTAGGAGTGACTTCTTCTCAAATGGATTTAATTTCATATTTGACCTTCCATTAACGATTTGAACTGTAGTGATGTGCTATACCAGGGGTTATCTTTTAAATTTTCCTCGTTATTTTCTAGCTTCATGTTTGATTTTGGATCAATAAACCAATCACAGATTGATAGACCAAACGGATAATCATTTGTACCAATTAGTATTCCAGAACCTTTTATTTTCTGTATTTTTATCCAGTTCAATATCTCTGGAAGTTCAATTGTGGAAAACAAAGAAGATGGATCATCTAATAATAAAATATCTGGGGAGAGAACAACTGATCTGGCCAGAAGCGTTCTTTTCACAATTGTCCAACTCACAAGATGTGGTCTTCTATTCCACAATTCTTCTGGAACATTGATTTCTTTTAGCGCCTTCTGTGCAAAATAAAAATCCTTCGCTCTTCCGTTATAGTAACCATGAAATTTTGCAGGCAAATCAACATTTTCTAATATTGTAAGATTTGATAACAGACCTTTATCTCGAAAAGCAAAGCCTATATGCTTTCTCCATCTAATTTGTCCCTTTAAAAGAGAAGGATCAACAAATAGCTCCTTGCCTAAAATTTTAATCGATCCACCTTGAATTTCTCCATTTCCAAGTATTAATCTTAAAAGCTGGCTTGGACGTTTCCCACCTAAAATAAGACCTATTTCATTTCTGTTAAGTTCAAAACTTAAAGATTCTTCTCTGTGAACAACATTATCGATGAGCTCGGTACTGCCTTTGAGATTTATAATTTCTAAAACAATATTACTGTCTATCAAAGTCCTACTCCATTAATGAAATAAAAACATGCACTTAAAGTAATTTGAAAACTTACTGTAAAAAAAAGTGAGTCTACAACGGCCTTATTCGTTACAATTGGAACCTCAAATGGGGCCTTATTGAGTGACATTCCTCTTGTGTAGGCAATGTGAATCACAATGCCACCAGTGATTGAAGATTTAAAAAAGAAAAACAAAAGATCACCTGGACGCAGAGAATCTGTCACATTTCCAATGAAATGAGAAATTGGAACGTAAGATGACCAGTTTGCTCCATACCAACCACCGATTAAACAAAAACCCCAAAATACAATCGACATACATGAAAGAGAAATGATACCTGAAAATACTCTAGGTGGAATGAGAAATTTTTTAGTATCTATTCCCATTATTTCTAATGCCTGGATTTCTTGTTGAACTTTCATCGTGGCCATTTCCGATGCTACTGCAGTTACACTTCTTGCTATTAAAATAAGTGACGTTCCAAGAGGAGTAATTTCACGAAAAAGAATTGAAACTAAAAAACTTCCAAGTTCATCATTTTTCCCAAGTGGTGATAGGTTTTCTTGAAAAGATGATGCCAGACCAACAACACTCCCGAGAATAAGAAGTAGGGGAATACTTTGTACAAATGTAAAATATATTTGCATGAGTAGTAGGTGAAAAAATTGTTCAATTTCACCTTCTTCTAATATAGTTCCTAGAATACTTTCTTTGATTTTTCTAATCATTAAATATGATTATCTCAAAAACTGACCGAGTAAACCATTACGATACTTTTTTCCGTTGAAATCTATCGAAATAGTCAGATAATAAGGGTCTTAGTTTGTTCATCCGAATTGGTTTTTGAATATAATCAGTCATTCCTGCGTTCAAACATTCTTTTATCTCAATATCAAGGACATTTGCAGTTAAGGCAATTATTTTGTCTTTGTAATTTTGTCTGGCCGAGAGTAACTTTTTAGTTGCGGTTATACCGTCCATCTCTGGCATATGAACATCCATAAGAATCAAGTCGTAATCTTTATTAAGGGCCATTTGAAGACCTTCGTTCCCATCATGAGCAATATCTATTTCATTATTCATTTTTTGAAATAACGAATGAATTAATATTTGATTTGTGGAATTATCCTCGCATACAAGAATATTATACTTTGAAAGATCTAGTTTTTTATCTTTTGTTTTAATTTTAGGTGAGCTTAAGGGCGTTCCAATAGCTGGTTTAAATTTTGTAGTAAAGCTAAATACTGACCCGATATTTTTCTCAGATGTTACTTGAAGTGATCCTCCCATAATATTAATTAGCTTTACACTAATTGAAAGACCTAACCCTGTTCCTCCAAATTGTTTTTGAACTTTTGAATTGGCCTGACCGAATTCGTCAAATATTCTAGAAATTTCAATGTCGGTCATTCCTATTCCAGTATCTTTTATTTCAAAATAGAGTGTATTTATATCAGTATCAAGACTGACTTTTAATCTTACCTCACCTTGTTCAGTAAACTTGATCGCATTTCCAAGAATATTTATAACAATTTGTCTTAGTCTTCCTTTATCAATATGTATTTCGAGATCTCTATCAAAATGACATTCAAGATCAAGTCCAATATTTTTTTGTTGGGCCATACTTTGAAACATATACATTATATTTTCCAAATATGGCCTTAGCTTTAGGTCTTCTTCAAAAAGTTCTAATTTCTTTGCTTCTAATTTTGAAAAATCAAGAATATCATTTACAATTGCGAGCAGGCCTTCACTGCAATCAATCATTGTATTTACTATCTTATTTTGTTCCTCTGTTAGTTTTGTATCAAATAAAAGATCAACCATACCAATTATTCCATTAAGGGGCGTTCTGATCTCGTGTGACATATTGGCCAGAAATTTTGACTTGAGCTCAGTTGCTTTTATTGCATCTTCTCGAGATTTAATAATTACTTTTTCTTGTCTTTTTTCTTTTGTGATGTCTAGATTGACACCCAATACACGATAGGCCTTGTCATTGTCATCTCTAAAAACTTTTGCAATATTTTTGATATATTTAAAATTTCCGTCATTATTCTTAATTCTTAGTTCACTCTCTATTCGGTCACCTCTTATAATGGCCTCATGAAGTTCATCTTCAAATTTTTCTCTATCTTCATCACATATAAGTCTATACCAAGCACCTATACCTTCTTCCATATTCAAATTATCAATATTGTACATTGATAACATGTTTTCATCCCAAATAAGTGTGTTTGATAAGATATCAAGATCCCAAATTCCAATATTTGCCGATTGTGCCGCTAAGTTTAATCTTTCTTCACTGTGAGCGAGTTCTATTTCAGCTCGTTTACGTCCATCAATGTCTTGAAATGTTCCATAAAGTTTTTGAATTTCTTCATCATCTCTATCAACTTCACAAATGACTTTTATCCACTTAACTGTCATTTCATTAGTAATTATTTGAAATTCACCTTCGAAATTTTTCCCATGTTGAATGGCCTCATCGAATAATTCAGAAATATCATTTGATTCAATCTTTATAAAAAAACTTATAATTTTATTCAAATTAATTTGCTGATTTCTATTCATCTGAAAAATTTCATTATTAAATTCCGTCCATTTAAATTCTTTTTCAGAAATCAGATATTCCCATGATCCAATTTTGGCGGCCTTTTGTGTTCTTTGTAAAAAGAGCTCATTTTTTAAATTTTTTGTAATATCTGTCGTTGTTGCAAAAACTTTTCGCCCGGTTTGTGGATTGTTTTCGATAATTGTTCCTCTCGTTAGAGCATAAATCCATCGGCCAGAGAAGTGTTTCAATCTGTGACTACTTTCAAAATATTTATCATGTCCATTTATATGTTTGTTTATATCTTTTTTAAATTTTTCGATATCTTGAGGATGAACTCTAGAAATAATATCTTCAAGTGTTCCTAGTTGTGATTGACTGTTTTCTCCAACAAGTTTAAGCCATTCCTTGTTGAGAATGACTTCTCCTGATTCAACATTCCACTCCCATGTTCCAACATTTGTGCCGATAAGGGCCATTTTGAATTTTTGGCCTTGAAAACGGATTTGATCTTCAAATATTTTTTTTAAGGTAATGTCGCTACCAATAAAGACCAGAATTTTTTTACCCTCATAATTTAATAATGAAATTTTTAAATCTATCCAAAATGGTGTGCCTTGTTTAGAGATTTGCTGTAGTTCCCCCTTCCAAATATCGTTGTTTTCTACGGTATCCCAAATTTGCTTTTTATAATTTCTGTCATGAATTGGAGAGGTCAAAGTTTTTATATCAAGTCCAAGAAGTTCATCTGCGCTATAACCAGAGATACTGCGATATCTTTCATTACAATAAATGATGATTCCTGTTTGATCAGTTATACAGGCCAGACTCATTTTCTCCATCAAATTTTTAGTAATGTTTTCAAAAGTATCCATTGTTCATGGATCGGTAAAATTTAATGAAAAGTTAAATAACTTGTAACTGAGCAACCAGGTCGGATATAATCTTTTTTATTTCCAAGATTCTCGATTTTATTTCTTCATCTGAGAGTTCATTATAACTATATTCCACTGACTCTATTAGTCCGATTATCTCTTCATCTGGATAAAAGATTGAAGTGCTTCCGCGTAATGAATGTAATTCTTTAGCCATTTGTTCCATTTCAGCAGAAATAAATGACTTATCAATCATATTTAGAAGTTGAAGCGATTTAATACTAAAATCCTTAATGAGTTTATCTAGTATATCTCTATCTTCCTCGTAATCTTCTAAAAGAAGATCCTTATCAAACTTATGCAAGGTCATTGTTTCCTTATTTTTTTTTTACCCTTCAGTGCCATTTTATTTTATAATGAATTTAGTTTTAAAAATAGGGGAACATTATGACTAAATTTGTTGTAAGAGTTGACATTGACCTCGAAGATTTGATTCCGGGTTTTTTAGAAAATCGTAGAAAAGATATCGAGACTTTTCAAAAACAATTATCTGAAAATGACGTTGATGGAATCAAAGCACTTGCACATAAAATTGCTGGAAATGCAGGTGGGTATGGCTTTGACGGTTTAGGAGAAATGGGTGCTAAGATTGAAAATTTAGCAAAAAATGGAGATATTTCCAACGTACCTTCAATAATTGAGGAAATGCAAGATTATTTAGATAATGTAGAAGTTGAATTTGAAGAGATAGACTGATGCCTAAAAAAGTATTAATTATAGATACAGACCAGAGTTCGCTATCAGTAGCAAGAAGAATCCTAGAAAATTCTGGACATGATTTATATACAATTGATGAATTAAACAATGCTGTAGCAGGAATGGAACGAATATTACCACATCTTGTTATTCTCGGTTTGGCCAATAATCCACAGTTTGCTATAGATATTTTAAAAATGCGTACAGAAAGTAAAGTTCTTGAAAAATTGCAGTTTCTCGTTTTTTGCGGACAAAAAAATGAGAAAGAAAAGAAGATTGCTCTTGGATTAGGAGCTGTTGATTATCTTGAATATCCAATTAAAGCACAAAATTTAGTTGTGAAAGTAAAACGTTACCTCGATAATTTTGAGTTTCCAGCATATATTCCATCTCAAGATGAAAAAAAAATCGAATTGCGTATGAAAGGAGATATTGAAAAAATAAGTGAGGTATCATTGATTTTACAATGTCAGGCAAAATTTGATGGTAAAAAACAAGTCGAAATATTCTCGAATTTTCTCAGATCAATTGGAGCAGAACATTGTCAATATAAAACGTATGGCAAAAGTTCATTTGTCGACAAGGGTGTTTATAACGTAGAATTTATAATAGTAGGTGCAGATAATAATGTAACAACAAATATACGAAAAGTATCAAGAGATAAAATGAGATGATTAAAGGACGAAGAAACTATACATTGTTAAATATTGATGATGATGATGAATTCAATGTACTTCTAAAAAGAATTCTCAAAAATTTAAATTTAAAAGTAGTTTCCACTACTGACCCAAAGGATTTCATTGAAAAATTAAAAACTGAAGAACCTGATATTTGTCTCATTGATCTTAATCTAGGATCTTCTTTTGGAGCTGGATTTCAGCTTATCAAGGCACTGAGAAAAGTCAAAGGTCCTGAGATTCCTCTGCTTGTGATGTCTAAAAGAGCATCTAAAGAAGATATCGTAGCTGCTCTAGATGCAGGGGCAAATGATTATCTTACAAAACCAATTGATCGCATTTTGCTTTTTAATAAAATAAATGAATATATTCGTTTATATGGGGAAGTTGTAGATAGTCTGCCTTTTTATACTGTTGCAAAAGATAAAAAAAGAGCTGAATTTAGCTTTGATTTAGAAATTGTAAATATGACCGAAAACGGTCTAACAATATGTGGTACTGTTTATATTTCACAAGGTACTCACATAATGATAAAAAACTCTTTACTTGCGAAATTAACTGCAAGTGAGGAATCACTTGTGACTGTACAGAAATCATGGATTGTTCGCTCTGAAGATGGAATGAATGATCTTTATTATGCTTTTTTAGAATTTGGACAAGAAGATTTTGAATTAAGAGATGCTGCTAAAGCGTGGATTGTTGAATATGCACAAACTGTTTCAGCAGAAGAAAATAAGTTACCAAAAGGTGATGAAAATATTGAAGATGAGCTGGTCTAAAATTTCACATTACGATTTTTTTAATCTCTTCAACTAATTTTTTCGGACGAAATGGTTTGTTTATAATCCCAACAGCTCCAAGTGATAAAAGAGCCTCAATTTCATTACCTCTACTTTTTGCAGTCATGAATATTACAGGTATGTTTTTGGTTGAAGGATTATTTTTCAATTCTATAATAACTTCTTCTCCACTTTTATGAGGCATGACTGAATCAAGTAAAATAAGATCTGGCTTATTTTTTTTAATAAAATCAAGTGAACTTAAACTGTCTGAATGTGTCGAAAGTTCTATTCCACTACCTTTAAGACCCATGTTCGCCAACTTATGAAAATCCAAATCATCGTCTATATAACAGATTTTTTCTAGTTTAGTTAATTTAATTTTATTAATTGAAGGACTAATTACTTCGCTTTCATTAGATTGAGTTTCTTGCTCCTGTGTGACTCTTCTCAGTAAATCTTCGAGATTTTTTCTAATATTAATGTCCTTAACTAAATGATATTGATATGGTGGCGTTTTATGTCCTACATTAGAAGATAAGAGGATGGTAGGAATTTTTTTATGCAAATCTTCATTTGCAATTCTTGCAACAACATCTCCATTCAAACCAACTAAAGTTTTTGATGTTACTATAATATCAAAATCTTCTTCCATAATTCGACCTAAAGCTTTGTATCCATCAGTGTAAAATGTTCCTTTAAAACCTAGATTTTTTAAAACTTCTTTCAAAACAGTATTGATGCTTTTTGAAGATTCAATAACAAGTGCCTTATATCCCATCGGAGAGGCGAGATAATTAATCTTTTTAAGTTCTTCATTTAAACTTTCTTCCACTAAAGTTCCATGCAAAAAGCCATTGATATATTCTCTTACTAGATCAATATAGGACCACAGATAATTTTTCTCGCCAATTTCTATATGTTTTTGAAAATTATGTTCAATATAATCTTCCATCATATGAAACATATTAGAAAGTAATCGAAACTCAAAAGAACCTGAACTACCTTTAGCACTATGAAGAACACGATTTATTTCTTTAAGCTTTTCAGGATCTCTATCACCCTCGTATTCTCCAATCATACCCTCAATATCATCCAAAGTGTCCCTAAGCTCTTGAATATAATCTAATCTAAATTCTTCAAAATCTTGATCGAAATTTCTCTGATTCATAGTATTTCCTAATTTTTCAATACAAAATTATCGGAATTTTTTTAATATTATTAAATTTGTTAATAGAATTCAGAAATGTAGTATTTTTCTACAGAAATACTTATGTCTAGTATTGTAAAAGATCTCTTTCGTAATAATGATTTAATTTTTCTCTTGCAAAAATGGCCAGTTCTTCAATATCCATATTTTTATAGTCCTCAGGCGAAATTGCATCTAGTACAGTTATAGTCACCTTACCAGGAGAACATTTATTTAAATTGATATTTTTATAATTGGAAACATAAATTGGAACAAGAGTGGCTTCCAATTCTTTGGCCAACTTGAAAGCTCCTTTTTTGAAAGGTAGCAACGTTTCTGAATGATTTCTCGTTCCTTCTGGCATAATCCAAATTGAAATTTTTTCTTTGAGCATTTTACTACGAATTACTGCTAATTGTTCATATGCCTTTTTTTTGTTTTTACGATCTATTATGAAATTTCCGGCCAATACAAATAACTGACCAAATATGGGTATCATTGCTAATGATTTTTTACCAATGGCGACAATTTTGGGGCCTACGATTGAACCTATAGAAAAAATATCAAAGTTTTCCTGATGATTGGAGTAAAAGATTGTTGGACTATCAACGAGTAGCCTTTCTTTATTAATAATTTCTACTTTTACATTTGTTAAAAATAATCCTATTTTGCCCATTATTTTTGCAATATAGTAAGTATTATTTGGATTAAATGGCCTGAATAAACAAAAAAATACTCCGACTATACTTGATAGTCCTATATGAATCATGATGAGAAGTCTTCTTATCAAGTGTAACATTGTTATACATTAACTTCAGCTGTGTATTTCGCAAAGTCTTTTTCTTTCTTGGCACGCAAATAATGATTGTCAATATAAGTTTGTGTTACTTTTGCGTCTTTATGATTCAAATAATCTCTTACTTCTAATAAATCCTTTGATTTCTCATATAATCTAGTTGCACATGCTTTACGAAAGCTGTGGGGAGTAAGGTCTGCAGAAAGTCCATATTTTTTAAAAAGTGCCATAACTCGATTGTGCAGAGATCTTTTAGTAAGTTTCTTGCCCTTTGAGTTCAAAAATAAAGGCCCTTCATCTATTTCAGTATGAAGTGAATATCTCTCTAACATGGTGAAAATGATATTGGCCATTTGTGGCCTAAAAATATGCAAAGAGCCACCTTTTCTTTTAACTGAGATGACCTTCTTTTCAGTATCAAAATCATCAATATTCAAATTGGCCAACTCTTCAAGTCTAAGACCTGCATAATAAAGTAGATAAATCATTAGACGATCATGACCTCGATAAACTTTATCATCAAGGATTTGCCAATCTTCTTCAGTTAATAGTTTTGTGTGTTTAATATCAATATCTTTCAATTTAATATTATGAAGTTTTGGTCTTACAGGATTAATATGAAAGTCTTTATTTTCTTCTTCATATTTTTGTTTCAGATATTCATAGAAATTTTTAATTGTTGATAAGTGTCTTTTTCGAGACGAAATTGATAAAGGTACCTGGATGAATAATAGTTGCTGAATTTGCTTTGCTCTATTTACATTAAATAATTTTGCAACAAAATAGACAATCTTGCGGGCCAATCGTTGTGTTTTGGTAATTGATCCACCTTTTGCAAGAAAATCCATGTAATCAATAATAACCTGCCCGTTAGCTTTGCTTATCGGCCCATGAAATTTCGATTCATACCAATGCAAAAATCTAATACAATCTGAGTGATAGTTGATTTTCGTGTGAATTGACTTATTTGTAGATACGCAGTGGTAAACAAATTCGTTTAACCACTTTGAATTTTCTTTGATTTCGAGTTGTATTTGGTTTAAAGACATATATACATAATATATCAATTTACTTTTTTAATAAAGGCCGTTGATAAAAAAAATTGTTAATTTTTAGCTAATCGTAGAATCTTAAATTTTTATTTGTGAGAAAATATTATTTTTAATCTCAATTGTTTTTAAAGGTTTTACAATGTAGTTATTAACGTTGGGAAACTCAAATGCTCTTGAAATATCTTTTGCATGAACACTTGATGAATAAATTGTAACATTATCATTTTCTTGAAGTGGTGCATGTTGCAAAAATTCAAATCCATTAACTCTTGGCATATTCAAATCTAACATTATCAGATTCTTTGAACCTGAATACTTCTTTAGCAATTCGATTCCAGTATCACCATCATCAGCGAAATGAATTTTGCTTTCAAGCCCCAGTTTTACGGCCAGAGATTGAAAAAGTTTATGAATAGATTCTGAATCGTCTATAACAAGTAGGTTGTCATAAAACTTTTTCCTAATTTTATCCTTTCTACTACAAACTATCTTATTTTTTTCAATAAGTAATTGCTCTATATCATCAAGAAGGTGTTTAAATTCTCTAAATTCACTATGACTTTTTAAATTTTTTGAAGTTTTTGCGAGAGCAATTAAACTTGTTAAAGGCCCTTTTAATTCATGCTCTAAAAAGTAATCAAGACGACTATCGACTTCAACTTCATGTATCAGTTCCAATAGTCCATTTTTTTTAGAAATAGCCTCCGAGTAATCAGATATGAAAACGACAACTGATTCTTCTCCTCTAAATTCCCAAGGGTTTAAATTGATTCTAATTTTTATTATTTCACCATCTTTTTTGAGGCCAGAGACAGTTCTTGTGCCCATGCTGAGGTATTGCTTGTTTTCCATAAAATTTTGGACTAACTGTTTATGATATTGACGTTTTTCATATTCAATTAAAGTCTCAACATTCTGGCCAATTAATTCATTATTCTCGTAACCAAAAAGCCTTGAAAGTTCAGGGTTTGCGAAAGTTATCGTGGCATCATTATCAGTGATGAGAATAGGCTGTCGCACATTCTTGAAAAAATCTTCAACCTTTGTTATTCCCATAATTCATCCTAAAAGATATGTTAGTATGTCTAAGTTTATTGCTACATTACAGAATCTGTCAATCCATCTATCTTAGATATACTCAAAGTAAACTATAACAAACTTATTTTGAGTAAGTTTGAAAATACACCTTACTGAAAAAGAAAACAAACGTTTTTAAATATATAGGAATTACTAGCTATCTTTCTTAACTTCTCAAGTGTTAAGGAAAGTTAGCATAGTGTAATGCTAGTAATTTCTCAGTAATTCATTAAACTATAGAACATTTACCAAATTTTTTTATAATAAGATTTCATTTTAAGCACTTTTTTTTAAAGTAACTAGACTTTCAATTTTATCTTTTAGATATAGAAGTGTAGAGTCAGCTATGGTTTCTTTATATTGATGTTTCGGACATTGATTAATTAGTTTTTCAATAGAATTCAATGAGTTAAGATCTAAATTATGATTTAACTCGTCATCAATAAGTTTTCTGAATGTAGGTGCATGTTTTGATTTAATTTCACGAATTTCTTTATTGTTGTGGCCATAATATTCATAGAGTACACGGGCTTGCGAAGACCCCCTAGGAGTTTCAATACCAAGAGGCCTTAGAAATCTATAATCAAAACCATTTATAAGAACTGATTCATCAAGTATTACATCGACAAAATACTGTTTTGTAATCCCTTCTAATCTAGCTGCTATATTGACTATATCTCCAATTATTGTTCTATCCATTTTTGAGAGAGTTCCAAAATTTGCAGAAAGTATATCTCCATATGCCACGCCAGTTCCAAAATGGATGGTTTTTTTGCCATTTTGATATCGTTGTCTATTTAATTCAACCATTTTATCACGAGATTCACAGAGTGCAGTAAAACATTTGAATTTGTCTTTGAACGAGCACATAACTGCATCTCCTATAATCTTCTCTACATGACCACCAGCGTTTTGAACACTATCAATAATTTTTTCTATATATAGATTTATTATATAGTGCAATTCTTCTTTATCGAGTATTTGAGAAAGATGAGTGAAATTTCTCATATCATAAAACATTACGCATAAATCCTCTCTTCGAGGTTCATATTTCATCGGATTCAAACCTAAGCTTAACTCTGTATTGATTATTGGGTTTGAAAATGTTCGAATTGTTTCCTCTCTCATTTTTAATTCTTTAAAATTATTTTTTAATCTGTCATAAGTTTTATTAAGTGTATTATATGAACTAGCTAAATCTAACCTCAGTTTTTCAACAATCGATGTTGCTAATAAAAAAATCATAGATAGAAAACCAATCATTGTTCCCCATAACCTGAATATTTCAATGTCAATAAAGTCAAAAAAATAAGCAATTTGTATAGTAGTTAAAAAAGAAAATGAAGCCCAAGCTATAGTTGAATAGATTTGTTCCTTTTGCCCTTCTCTATATTTTTTTAACGACCAATAGGCGGCTTGGTATATAGACAAATTTAAAGAAAAGGAAAATATGTTTATTGCAATCACTTGATCATAGAGAGAAACAATACCAAAAAGAACTTGACCAATAATTGATAAAGTTGAGAGAGACTTCGAAAATATTGACCCAAAGTAATGTTTTTTACCGATAACGTTTATTGAAAAAAAAGTTAAAGATAAAAAATATAAACACGAAAAAAAAAACCAATATTTGTATATTGTAATATAGTTAAAATTAAAGTTTAAACCAATGGTGGAGGAAGCATAGAATATAGATCGAAAAATTCCAAGGAGAAAACTTGCAAGTAGGAAAAAGTTAACAAGTGCACTGATTAAAAGAAGAACTACTGCTTTTTTTGCCATAACAAATACAACCATTAAGAGTGCCAACAAAGAAATACATACACCTATAAAGATTGAAGATTTCATAATCATTTTATCTTTTTCTTTATAAAATTCTATTTGATCAAAAACACGAATAGGAAAGTGTGGAGCGACTGCATCCATTGTGAAAAATATACTAGATTTACCATTGGGAATTGTAAATTTTAAAGTAGGGTAATTGTGTCCCGAAACAAAACTCTCTTTTTTAGAATTTATAAACATCCCGGCAATTTGAGTATCATTTATTTTATTGGAAATAGCTTGATATCCATAAATCTTTTCAATTGGAGCATAGAATTCAAAGAAAATATCCTTTGATGATTCGTCATTTTGGATATCGATTCTGGCCCAATAATTTTTGTGAGTGTATCCAAAACGTGGAATTCTGTTTTTAGATTGGAAAATATATTCACTTTTATTGAAAATTTCATCTATTGTTACATTTTTTTCAAACATATATATTTTGAGTTTACTCCCCAAATATTCTCCATTTGATAGATTATTTAAATTTGTATATTCAACCTGTGCAAGGCCATCTGTTATAGCAAGAATCAACTGAATGAATAAAAAGATTATTTTGAGGGTCATTCTACATCCTATAAATTATAGTAACTTATCGACTTTCTCTATATAAACTTTATAAAGAGAAATTTCTAAAAAAATCATAGTATATTAATAGATATCAAATTATATTGTACTGAAATAGTGCTCCTTTTGAGTACTTTGGATGATTAGTACAGACAAAAGATTAATACTATGTTTTAAAATTATGAGTATAGATATTGAAGACAAGCTTATAAGGACAATATTTTATACATTATCTTTCTTTTAACATCATTTGCCTCTAAATCATCAAGAAACTCAAAGACAAATCCATCATCTTCAGACCTGATTATAATTGCATTTAAATACTCGTTTTGATTCTCTAAATAGGGCATAACCTTTATTTGTTCACCTATTCCAAATTTAAATTCCGTTAATATCTTTCCTCCATTTAAAGATATGTTTTCAAGAAAATAACTCCCATTTTTTTTGGTATTTTTAAAAGATATATGTATTTTGCAATTAGCTTTAAACCTTTCATTTTTTCTTTTGTATCCAAAGAAAATTTTATTTTTTAATTGAAGTTCAAGAACTCCGGCCAATTCAAGTAAAATCGAAAATGGGTTATCACCACTTTTTTCAATAAATGAATAATTATTATTTGAAATCGATATGTCTCCTGTTAGCTGAAAATATTTCAAGATCTTCTCCAAAAATATTTGTCTTTCCATAGATATTCGAATGTAGTAAGTCTTTACAACTTCATCAAAGTTTTTGTTGAATATTCCCTCTAAATCAGAGATTTGACCTTTTTTGTTAAATTGAATTATTTTTGCTATAAATGCTGGCAGTATATAGTAATGAATAATATTATTCCGATAATGTTTTGCTCTTAAGATGTCAACATCTACGAGAGATATTACTTCTGGAATCTTTACATTGTTTAACTTAAATTTTCGATTTATGAAGGGAACACTATTTAATTGTTCTGTAATATTCCCAGTATGATTTTTAAATATTCTTGTATCATTTTCACATCCATATAACTTTAAAAGTACTGATGAAAAGTTAATGAAATGCTTGATGTCATTAATATAGAGATGTTTTTCTTTTGAACTTAATAGTGCTAAACAAGCTATAGAAGATATCAAAGGGGCCGCTGAATTGTTTATTCTACTCATTGTTTCATTCACGGTATCTTGAAGCAGTTCCTTGTTGACACTAAATCCGTTATTTATATCAAAATAATCATCTACTTTATCGATGTAAATGGGATCGGAGAAATTAACATGCACACTGGATTTCTCTTTTCCAAGAAGCAGTTTCCATACAGTAGATAAGAAAATTGAAAATTTATTTTTTTTTGTATAGGTTTTAATTAGCATATCAGTTTTTTCTTGTATATCAGTACCAATTGATTCAAGGTTTTCCTGATGCATATCCTTTAACAAAGATTCTGACTCTGGAAGTATATCATATACAAGTGAAATCGGTTGAATACAGATCTTAATATTTTTAAGTTGCTGTGCATTTAACAAGTAACTTTTCAGGGCACCAACTTTTGGCCTCAATGTGTACCCTTGTCGGCTTCGTTGTCCTTCTAGATAAATATTTGTAGTTCTAGAATTTATTAAAGAGTGTTTTATAACTGAGTTCAAAACCGCCGTATAAGTATCATCAACTTTCTTTCTTCTTATGAAATATGCTCCAACAATTTTCCCTACTATTCCTACTATATTTTGTTTCATTTTTAGAGCTGCACTAGCAACAGGAACTCCACACGAATAGTCACAATATATTTTCATGAGCAATGTAGAGTCAAAGATACTTCTATGAGAAGGAGTAAATATCACAAAATAATCTTTTTCAATACTACGAAGATCATTAGGTATATTAACATGTATATTTTTAAATAAAAATTTACACAAAATTTTCGAGTATAGATGGACTAAATAGTTACCAAATGCCGATCTAGAGCTAGTCATTTCTCTTACATATGACATCACTTTTTCATGATTATAATTTTCTCCCAGTTCTCTAATTACATTTTCTTTTACAAAACGAACTAATTCAGTCTTCCCAATATGTTCAATTTCGAAAAATGGGCTTCCACTATCTATGTTGAAATGACTGTAATAATCTAATATTAGCCTCTTGAGGAAACCAACTTTTTTTTCAAAGTTGATTTCTTTATTTAAGTAGTCATAGGATGAAAGATTGACGGAAGTTGTAAATCCCAAAGGGTTATTTATTAATAGTTTTATATCGCTCATATTTTTTTCATGTCTCTTCAAATACTCGTACATTCTACTTTTTCTTGTAAGACCACGAAATGTAGAACTACCAAATTCGCAGGTAGTGATATTTACTTTTTTTGTAGGAGAAATTTTAAGCTTATGAATGATTATTTTAAAAAATATTGTAATACGTCCAAAATACCCATAGCTTGGGGCAATAAAGAGATAATTAAACTTTTTGTCAGGATGCTTAATTTTCCCAAGAAAACAACTTATTTCATTGCAAATATCTGATCTTTTAATTTGTCTTTCTTTTGAATACTCTCTATTCCAAGGAGTAGAAAGGAGTAATGTAGAAAAACCTTTCTTTCTTGCAGAGTCAATTTCATTTACATTATCATCTATGAGAAGGCAGTTTTTTTTATCAATATTGAACAATTTAGCATAAGAGTCTATTATTTCACATTTGGATATGGACTTTGAAAACATTGGCCCACATGCAACATAACGATTTTCAAAATCAACACCTAAGAGTTCTTTTAGTCTTTTTATTCTCCATCTTGAGAAGATAGGTGGATTTTTACTAAGTAAAATCACTCTTTCATCTTTAAGAACATTAAAAAATTCTGGAGTGTTCAATTCTTGAAATAATTTTTGTGATCGATGTAATCCAAAGGGTAGACTGGATAGGGCCATTAACCACATCGTGTTTTTTGACTTTAAAGTTTCTGGAAACGCCTTATAATAATCAATATGAGAACGATTTCTCATCTCTTCTTCTGAGGGAAAGTTCTTCATAAAAAGGAATTTACTTATAACACTGACACTTCTATGTGGTGGAGTAAGAAGGGTGTCATCAACATCGAGGAAAACATATTTATTTTCCATCTCGTTTCCTAGGTATCCAAATTGAAAATATCAGCATATTGTTCTAATGAATCTCTAATTTCTTCAGCGTCATGTTCTGTTAAATCAAGGAATTGAACACCAAAACCTGGAGGATAATTTGGCTTTTCCTCCCTAACCCACGCAACTTTAGAATTTACTTTATAGGATTTATTATTATGTGGAAGGGCGAAATTAATTGTCAGTTTGGATCCTACAGAAGGAATACTATCTGCTTCAATGAACATTCCCCCTTTACTGATATTTTCAATGAAATAATCATCTTCAACATTTCCATTATTGAAAGTTATTAGAAGTCTTAACTTAATCCTTAAATAACTATTTGAATCTCTGCGCTCAAATTGACTCATCTGTCCCTCGATCCTAATTTCAAAATTTTGTTTATAAGCATAAGTTTATCGACTTGAAACAGATTATCTTTAATCCCAATATCTATAAGATGTGATTACTTAAATTTATAATATTTTTACGTTATCACATTCGAAGTATACTGTTCAGTTGAGGGCCAGGCACATAATTGAATTATGATAACATTAAATTGGAATCTTCCACCTATACTGTTAGCTGACTCTTATTGTTTAGAGACAATGTAATTGCCGAACACAAGAGTCCAGTTCTACAGGGAAATTTTGTTTCAAATATCTTAAATCTTTCTCAATCATCAAACACTTCGAGTATCTGACTCGAAATAAACAACAGGCAAAGGAATCATAAGTTTTTTGGAGACAGGGTTATAAGTATCTAATCAGAACATTAAGACTTGATTTCCCTTCACTATAACAGTCTCAATTTTAGGATTTTTTCGAATGTGGGGACTCCAATAATTTTTTTCTAGTTAATATATGCGCAACAATATAACTCAGCATATTATTCACAAAGATTTTATCCAAAAATTGTGAGAGCTTTAAGACCATATTAATCCAGCAAAACTGTCGTTCAAAAAAGTTTTGTATTTGGAAAAAGTGCCGATAAAAACCTATATGTCAGACCTCTTATAATCCAAAAAATCAAAAATTTGCCAATTTATTTTCATATAATTTATATTATATGAAATATAATGCATCTAACTAGTTGAATTTACAAAATGAAGGAAAAATACTTAAAAATGAGGCTCTAGGTATGGGACAAATGAAATTTGAAAAACATAAGCAAACCAAGCGCGTTATTTGTAACAAATTTAACAAGTCATACTTCCAAAGGGGATCGTCACATCAGATAATTCTTTTATTTCAAAGGCTTAATAACTTCTGTGTTTTTTTAGCATTACAATTTAGACTCAATAACACAAATTTGAGGCATATATATGAAAAAAGACTTTTGATTAGCTCTCTAACATATAGAATTTATGATAGTAAGTTACTTGGACTATACTAACCCAATGAATAGATTGTTACTTTTTTTATTCTGTTTATATTTAGCTACTTCATGTGGAAAGTCTGGTGTCAGTGTTGGTGAAATTTCCAATCTGAAATCAACAAATGACAATGTCTCAGCTAACAGTACCCCTGTAGCTGTTAATGATACTTATGACCTCCGCCCTGGAGAAAGTGTTAGCTTTAATATTCTTTCAAATGACTCAGATTCTGACGGAACATTTAGTGTCACGTCGATTGACTCACCTCGTTCAGGCAGTCTAATTGATAATGGTAATGGAAATTATACTTATATCGCAGATGCAAGTTTTCACGGACAAGTTTCCCTAAATTACACCATAACTGATAATCAAAGTGCACAGGCCAATGCTCTAATAAAATTTAATGTTCTTTACGCTACAGAGTACACGGGTAGAGAAAAAGATGGAGATTGGAATAATCCTAAGAATTGGTGTGGGACAATAACTGATGATACATGCGACGGAGCAAGTTTTGCTCCAATCACAACCGATGTCGTTTATTTTTCTGGAGTGTGTGAACTGGAGTGTAATGTATCTCTTGACACTAGCTCTCAGGCACAAACATATCTTGGTTTGAAAATGGCCAGTGATTATACAGGAACTATCACTTTACAAGGTTCCAATGACTTTACTTTAAAAGATGAGGGTTTTTTACAGGAAGGAGGCATTCTTAATGCATCTGGTCTAACAGGAACATTTTTGATTAGTGATTATATTTACACGAAGATTGGAATGGAAATAAAAGGTGGAAACTTTACGGCCGGAATCAATACGGAAATTTCAATTTCTATTTTAGGATCAAATGCTTCTACCCTTATTAAAATTGATGATGCAAATTACTTCGATCATAATAACGGTCATTTTAAAATTGAATACAAAAATGCCTGGGCCCAAGCTCCCTCTATAACTTATAATCTTGCAGATCAAACGACCTTTTATAATCTTGAACTTAATGCAGGAGGAGCTGACTCTAATAAACCTCAAAGTTCTATCACAACTGCATCAAAAATAGTGGTTGAAAATGATTTTACATTTAATCTTCCTACTTTAACTGAAGGCAATATCGATCTTTATGGGGATTTATATTTAGGATCGAGACCAGTGAATTACTCTTATCAATCTGGAAGTTCTTCAAAAGCGATGATTACTTTCAAAGGAAATAATCATAGTCAGTATGAGTGTCTATATACCTCAAGTATCAATGTAGGTCCTCCTATTTCAATAGATAAAGGATCATATTCAGTGGCACCAAGTGCAGGTACGACAAACTGTGGTTTTTCAGGTATAAATATATTATCGGGTACTTTTATTGCTCCTTCTGAAACCTTGAATATAGCTCCATATATACCATATGATAATTATGATTTTTACTTATTAAACACAAGCTCTGGTACCACATTTAATCATAATGGAGGTCACTTATATTTGCAGCTTATGGGAGGATGGATGGTTGATCCAAATGCTAAGTTAAATATTTCAGAAACTGGCATTACTTTGAACGATCTTACAATAGTTAATAGTATGAATTCAAGCTACAAACAAGAAATTGTCGCAGATTTAGGAAGTGGAATGATTACAGTTGAAGGGAATCTAACTATTGATCAAACTTACCTGACGTATCTTAGTTTACCTACGGTAGAAGTACAAGGAGATGTCTCAATAACTGGGAACCAAAGTAGAAATTTCGATCTGATACTAAATGGATCAAATCAATCTTTTTCGAATTCTTCTACTTTATCAACCGTTACAGGAAATTTAACTTTTGCTAGTTCTGGAACAATAAGTGTTTTAACTGATTTGAATATGTCTACAGATAATTCAGATATATTAATCTCATCTGGAGTCGTCAATATTTTAGGAAATGATTTACTCGTAGATGACAAACTCACAATAGAATCAGGAGCTACTTTGGATATGGGTGGAGGAGTAATTAGCTACGGAACAATTTTAAATAGTGGAACTTTCATTCCATAAAGCTTTCTTTTCAACACAATATTTAAATTTTTAGAAATCTATTTATACTTTTTCTAAATGAATATTCTCATTTCATAATATATAAATGTCTCTTATCCAGTTTTAAAGAAGATTACAAAAATCTATTTTTTAAATATGCAGACCTTGCTATCATTATGATTTTACTAGTATATATAGCGCCAAATATCTCACGCTCAATAACTTTTTAAAATGCAATAATGGATAAATAAGATCAACAATTTTCATTAATTTTAATGGAGTACGTATGAGAACTATGTCATATATTTTACCTAAAAGCATGAGATCTACTATTGTTAGAAATAAAATCGAGCTAACGAAGGCCCAAGAAAATATAGAAAAGCTTGATATCAAGGTTGCAACAACAACTGATGAAGTATCACAAGCACTTAATATAGTATATGAAGAGTACTACAAGTTGGGTTTCACTGATTATTCTCGAACTGGATTATACTGGACTGATCACATTTTAAAAGAAAACTCTCATCTACACGTTATAAAATATCAGAATAAAGTAATAGGTACCTTCACAGTTATCGTTCGAAACGGGGAAAAACTCCCAGTTGAAGAGAATGGTCTAAAAATTCCAGAAAAATACATAAATAACTGTGCTGAAATAAGTTTGTTGGCCATACACAAAAAATGGAGAGGAAAGACAGGAGAAATTTTATTTCCTGCTCTAGTCAAACTATATAACTTTTGTAAGCAGGTAAATGTAGAGGACTTATACATCGTTTTTAATCCAAAACATGAAATCTTTTATGAGGATATTCTATTATTTGATATTCTCAAAGACTATTCGTCTAAAATATATTGTAAGCAGGTAAACGGTGCAAAAGGTGTACTTGGACACCTCAATTTATACAATGCTCTAAGTAAATACAAAGAAATTTATGAGAAAAAAGAACAAGAACGTAATCTATACCAGTTTTTCGTTTTGTCTAAGTATTACACACAGAAGGACATTGAAGTAGGAACAGGGAAAATTGTTTTAAGAGTAATAAACCAAGCTATTTCAAAAGATCTTCTAAGTCGCAATTTATATTATGAGACTGCCGCCTGAGTCACTCTTAGCTACTGAATCCAATGCATACTTATCAATATTCAAAACAAAAAGGGGCCCCAAAATGCTATATTGGCCCCTTTTTCATATTCTTGGTAAATTCGGATATATGATTATCGTCTCAAAAAAACAGTACTATAAAAAAATCTAGAAAATATTCTCGTACCATTTTGGCCTTAACTCATTAGAGTCATATTGCATTTTTACAAGATTGTAATACTTTCTTAGAGATTTTAATTTCTCAAATCTTCCTACTATTATATCCTTTCTATATTGAAATGATTCACTTTCAAAATCTTCACTTGAAAGGTCATTATGTATAGTAGTAAATTGAATCAATTGGTTTTCAACCTGTTCAACATACTCAGAAAAAAGTGCTACATAATCTTCTATGACACCACTATCAATTTTAGAAAGATCAGAATCTCTTTTAATTAAATAATCATATAATTTAATAGCACTATCAATAGTGTCTTTCTCATATTTGAAAGTGTATACGATTGAATCAAATTTCTTGGATTGATTTATAAAATGTTCTCTTTTATATAGTTTAATATATTTAATTAAGCTTAATGAGAGTTCTCTTTTTTCAAGTAACGAGACTGAATTGTTTGAAAAATACTCATTATTTTCTATTTCCAAATCATTTATCGATTGAATATATTTTCCTAGTCTATGAATTAGTATTTTGATTTCATTCAAAGACCGACATTGATCTTTTATGCTATCAAAATTTGAAATTTTAATAGCTTCTGAGGAATCATCGAAATGAACATTGGATTTTGTAACAATATCTTCTTCTGCAGTATAAAATTCTTTAACTACGTCATCGCTAAATAGAGAAAAATTTAAAGATAATATAAAGAATAAAAGAAAAGTAAATTTGTTCATATACATACCCACTTTATATAAAAGTTAAAGAAGAGTTAAATTCTTAGTAATATTTCTTATATAACAATTTCATTTCTTTGTCTTCTTGATAGTAAGATTTACAGATAACGTGAATAAAGTGACAATTTGATAGACATTCTTAAACCATAAAATCCAATTTAATCAAATAGATAGAATATTTTATGAATTCTTGAAATTTATATCCTGTTGAGGATGGCCTAACTTTTTAAGTATAGGCCATGTTTTCGTAAAAATATTGTGTTTGATAATATCCTTCTATTCCTGGAAATGTTTTTCAGTGTTTTCCTCTGAAACCGCAAGTTCGGCATGCGCAACTTGATCTGTTGGCTCATTCGCTAATAAAGTTAAACTGTCTACTCGTTGAGATTTCATATTTTCGGCCATTTCCGATAATGGAAAACCAATTCTTAATAACCATGTAGCTGTATCATTTTCTTCAAGTCTAAAAAGATTTGAAAATAAATCATTTCCATTTTTAAATAGATCTTTTGCCTCTTCATGTACTTTTGTTTTTGTGTTTGCACTCTCGTCAAATATACAAAGAGAAGATAGAGTTAAAGGTTGAGCTACTATTCCATGTTTGGCCAATGTAAGCCAACAATGAATGGCCTGTCTACCAACTTCAACGAGAGAACTGTTTGAACTTTCTTTTACAGAAAAAAGAAGAAATCCAGGAGTTTTTTTATAAACGTCTGATGTCTTTTTACTTAGTACCTTTGCTACGCCAAGCTTTAATAAAAAATCATAGATTTTTTTAGATGCAAACATAAGTCTAGTCATAAGAACATCTAATTTGTTCATTCCAAGATTTCTCCAGTTTAATCCTTTTTTGGGAATATTATTTGTGAAATCTATCCATTGAAATGTCGCATAAATTAATTCTGATATATTCCAAAATTGAAAATCACTCTTTTTGAGATAACTCCATAATGAGCTTTTCTTTTCAGGTTTATAAAAGCTTACTTTTGAATGATAAAAATTATTTGTGTCAATAATCTTACTTAATACTTCTAGTGGAATATCTTTAGTTTTATATTTCCTTCTATCTGTCGCACGTTTTCTAAGTTGGGAGTATAGATTATGTTGTCTATCTGTAGTTTCTTTAAAAGTAAGTTCAACACTCATACAATTATCATCTTCAAACTCATAGCTCATATTATATCCACGCACTTTAGAAGAGATTGAAATATATTCTAGTAGCCCCCCAAGTGAAATCATCATTGCATGATAATGTGGATCTATTGGATGATATGCTTTTTCTTTGTCTATTTGAACAACAAGAGAATTATCTTTAACAATAAATCTCCATGCTTGCATATTATCACCTGTAGGTGCCCAAATTGCTTCTTCTATAATTTCTAGTAAAATTGCTGGTTGCATAAATTTGCTCCTTACCTAACGTTCTCTCTATATATTACATATCAAAGACGACAATTTCATTAAATTAAACCATCATATTTGGCGTCATATTTCTTGTATTATTCATTATAAATATATAATATTACTATATTTTTATGAAATTAGTTGATGGGAATAATATTTATTTATTTTATTTTTGGCGTCATTATGCTAAAATTATTTTATGAGTAAGCCAAATATTTTCAAATTTTCAAATTATCGAATTTTCTTAAATGAGCTATTTTTGGCAAAGAAGAACGATCTTGTTAAATATTCATACCGCCAACTGGCCAGGGATGCTGGATACATCACTTCAGATCACTTTCAGAGAATTGTAAAAGGAAAGAGAAATCTCACAAAGGATGGAGTAGAAAGATTCTCTAGGGTCTTTTCTCTCAATGAGACTGAAAAAAGATTTCTCATTAACTTGGTTGGATTTAATGATGCCAAAAAACATGAGGTGAAAAAAGCTTACTTATCGAAACTTACTGAATTTCAACAATTTAAACAATTTAACCCTTATGTAGAAGAAAAGTTTAAGTATCTTTCACATTGGTACTACGTTGCAATTCGAGAGCTCTCTTTATTACCCTCATTCAATGAAGACCCACGTTGGATTGCTTCACAATTATCACCAAAAGTATCTTTGCAAGAAATAATGCAAGCAATTATCGATTTGCAAAACTTAGGACTCCTTAAAAGAGACATCAATGGACAACTCGTCACTGGGCAGGAGAGGAAAATAGATATGGGGCAAGAAGTTTATTCAACAATTGCCATTAACTATCACCAAGAAATGATTGAACAAGCGAAGAGTAGCATTGAAAGATTTGATAGATCTTTAAGAAATATTTCATGTGTCACTTTTCCTTTCACAATCAAAAATGTCGAACAAATCAAAGAAATGATTGTTGATTTTCAACAAAAAGTTATGAATGTCTGCCAACAAGAGAAAAATGCAGATTCAATTTATCAGTTCAACCTTCAGCTTTTTCCTCTAACATTAGTACATGACAAAACAAGAGCTTGATAGAGGGAAATTAGAGTTGCTTATAGACTTTCTAAAAATAAGGTACTTACTCTTTCAAGTAAGTTGTCTCTGATCATTTTTTGAGGCATAAAAAAAATTAAAGACTGTAGGTGCCCACAATAATCGCAACATATAATTTTATGTTTATACTTATAAAAACAAGCAGATAGTGTTTTCTAGGATTTAAGTTAGCGTCGTCTCAGATATTGGGTCTAAAATAGTTTGCAAAGGTCTATTAGAAATAAATTTATTATAAGTTATTTTAAATACTTGGAGAATTTATGAAGATATATTCACTGTTGTTTTTATATATCGGAATTGTTTTTTTTACTGGCTGTATTGAAAATCAAGTTCAAAACAAATCTCTGCTTAAGGATATTATTTCTGGGGAGAATCTTGTACTGTATAAGATCTATTCCTCTGGAAACATTTATCGTTTGTCTATTAATAATACAGGATCTGCTATATCTAAACCAATATCAATTAACATTTATCATTCTGAATCTGATCAGAAAATTTTAGTTTACTCCTTTAAACTAGAAGAGATGAACCCTGGATCAAGCACTTCTAAAGAAACAAATATATCAATTAACCAATTTTCAACTGGATCCATATATGTTTGTTTTGATGGAGAAAATAATTATAAACCATATACTGATCAGTGTAAGTCCTTTGACTTAAATGATCTAAATTGTGGGAGTATTTCTAACAATTCCAAAGAGTCAAGAACGCGGTATGTTTCTCCTCAGGTTGAATTTGGACAGTCGTGTGTTTCTGAAGTTCAAAGAAGATCTTGTTCAAATGGGGTCCTTTCTTCTTGGTCCGGATCTTATATTTATGATGAATGCGTCGTAGCTGACCAAGTTGTTGTAGGTTGCGGAGAATTATCAAATGGACAAACAGAGTCAAGAACACGATATGCTTCAGCAAAGGTCGAATATGGAAAATCATGTGTATCTGAAGTTCAAACAAGGTCTTGTTCAAGTGGGGCCCTTTCTTCTTGGTCTGGATCTTATAGCTTTGACAATTGTCATGTTGGATCAAGTCCTGCATCTTTTGAATTTTTAAGTTTTTCATCTGATTCAACTTCTATTAATCTAAACGGTGGCCTGACTACAAATTTTAGCATTAAGAATGTGGGTGATATTCCTTCTAACACAGCATCGATTACATTTTTTCTATCAACTGATAATTTAAAATCACCTGACAATGATAAATATTTAGCTGGACAAAGTTTTACAATTGGTTCAAACCAAACATTTTCGGGATCATATACAATTCAAAATTTCAAAGATATTGGAAACTATTATATATATGGGTGTTTAACTCCCTCTATTGCAACACCAGATTATTCTAAATATTGCTCATCAATGGTTAGTCTCAGTGTTTTGCCTGAAAAGAAAGCTAACTTAATTATAGAATCTATGGCCCCTACAAAAAAGATATTTTCACCTCAAGAATTTATAAGCTTCAATGTAAATATCAAAAACATTGGTACAGCTGATAGTTCCTCCACGTTTTTTTATATCAAGCAAGTAAACATAAATGATAACCCTACAGTTGTTCAAAAAAATATAGGATCTATTCCTGCTGGTCAAAGTTCCATCTTTACAATAGAGCTCAATGACAAACTCGTTGAAAATGATTACTCTTTTTACGGACAAATCGCAACATTTACTGCGGAAAGCAGTTCTCAAGATAACATATCATCTTCCCTGAAAGTTCTGGTGCAAGATAATACCCCTATCGTTTTTGAAAATTGGGACCCCGTCATTCAGGGAGTTCAAATTGTATCAACTCCTTCACAACAGTATAATGTGTCACAATTACCTTTAGAACTCGCTGCTGTTAAAGAAGACATTTCATATGAATGGGGTGTTTATGGTATCGATAATATAGACAATTCTAATTTTAAAATAGTTCCCAACGGAAATTTTGCAGAAATTGATTGGTCCACACAAAATAGATATGGATTATTTGTAAATATTAAATACAAGAATTTAGAAAAAGAAATTTCAAAAGAAATTATTGTAGAAAACTCTCCGGATGCGAAACTTTCGATCAAAAGTTTTAGTTTTACAGATGGATCAACTGAAATGATTCCTGAGTTCTATAGTGGAAATCAGATGTTTCAAATTAAAGCTGAGATTGACCATAACTACCAATTTTCAATTTTCGCATCCTATAACGTGAAAATATATCACTCTATGGATAATAATTTATCATTTACTAATGATGAATTAATTTCAGATTCTTATAACCAAGAGGGTCTTGACCCCGGGGCAAATAAAAGCTTTAGTTTTAAAAGATTTCTACCTGAAGAAGTAGGGATTCATTATTACTTCATATGTGTAGGATTAGTTGGACAAGAGGAATATAACTGTTCTTCACATTCAATCAAAATAAACATGCGCCCTATGCCAAATCCAATATTGAAAAGTATAACTGTGAACGGGAAAAGTGGTGAGGTTAATTTAACAAATGTCAGTGATGCAAATTTTTTAATAACTGCCAACGTTGTAAATGATGGTGACATTGCGACAACTGAGGATGTTATCATCAATTATTATAGATCTACCGATGATGAATATTTCTCACCTGAAAATGATGAGCTATATGGATCAAGAAATGTTTCCATTCTTGAAGCTGGCGAATCAGGTGGTTGGGGATATACATTTCCCAAACCAACAACTCCTGGAACCTATTATTATGGGGCATGTGTTACAACTGCAGGATTAGATAAATTTAGAACGGACAACTGCTCACCAGTGAATCCTATTAAGGTTATTATAGACTGAAATTTTTACTTACAAATAAACTAACACTTTAAAATTAAAGTGTTAGTTTATTTAATTTTGATATTTGTAACTTAATTAGTTCTAATTAAAATCACTAATTCCTGCTGAACCTCTATTTTTGTAAGTTGCCTTAGCTAAAGATAAGCAAAGTGCCTTTATTTCAGTAACATTCTCTGCGTAAAGTCTACCAATAATATATTGCCCATAGGTGAAATCTGGATCATCATCTATATGGCAAATAGCACTTGTTAATCTATCCCTGCGAGGCAATCGTATTGCTTTTACATCGCTAAGAGTATATGACGAATAACTTCCAAACATCGCATAAGATCGCTCATAACAGTCTTTGATAAGCTTCAAAAAATCACCTCTCACAATACCTCCATTAAACTGGCCAGGAGTGAAATCAAGATCATCATCTATCCAACAGATTCCTTCATACTCTACTTTTTGATTATATCCTGGAGGACCGGGTCTTATATCTTGATCTTCAATGTAGGTGAGAATTTGGTTATAAGAACTAAGTATTCTTTGTTTTTGATCCTGGTTTAAGTTATAGAATTTTCTTTCAATTAAATTGGCCACAAAAAAGGCCTTCTGAATTAACTCATCTTTAGATTGAGCTAGTATTTGAAATGAAATTAAAAATAAAAATATTACATTTTTCATAGAATCTTCCTTGATTATTATTAGTTTAGAATCAATTATCTTTTTAAGATTGTCTTCAAAAAGTTTTTAACATAAACTTTCAATTTGTTAAGAAGCTTTTGGTTCAGAATATTTATTGCTGGTGATATTTTTAATGTTGAGCTTTAAGATGGGGTATTTTTCAATGATTTCTAAAAAATCAGACTTATTTAATCTATAAGTATCACAATAGGAACGTGCTTTTACATCTGCATTCCTTACGGTTTTTTCCATGAGGGCCATTTCACCAAAAAACTGTCCATCATTTAAAGTGGCCACAAGGTGCTTTTTTGATCCATCTTTTTCAGGCGTAAAAATGTCAACAGTACCATGTGACAAAACATACATTTCTTCACCAATTTCACCACAAGAAATAATTGTTTGGCCGGGAGAGAATGAAAATTGCTCTAATACATTTGCAATATCTTTAAGGCATACGGCCCCACAGTTTTTAAAAAGAGGAATTTCAGCAATAAGTTTAATATTCATATATGTTTGAATTTCACTTTGAAGTGCCGTTGGCAACTCTGAAATAATCTGAGTGTCATTGTCACTAAGTCTTTTTTGAAATATATGGTTGTAGTAACTTAATACTTCTTTTTGCAGGCCAATAGGAATATTATAATGCTTCATAAAAAGAGTAAGGTCATTTATTTTTTCTCTCGTTTTTTCTTTATGTTTATCAGCATTATCTATTAATTTGGCCACATTACCGATAACTAAACCGTAGACCCCAACCCCCAAGATCATTATAACCATTGTATAAAGCCTTGAAAGATTGGTTGTAGGAGTAATGTCTCCATAACCAATAGTGGTAAGTGTAGTGATGGCCCAGTAGAGAGATTTGTTATAATTGGTAAAATTATCAATTTCATGAAATGGTGTAAGAATTTGCCATCCACATGCAATCCAGTGAATCGCGACAATGATAGAAACTAATACACTTGAAAATCGAATTGTCGTTGGAAGTACTGTAAGGCCACTTAAGATTGAAAATTCTTTAATGAGTCTTATTATTCTAAATAGTCTGAGAAGTCTTAAGATCTTAAAAATTGATAATACCGGAAAGATAGTCGCAAGTAGCTCATAGGGGATAGCTGCAAGTGCTTCTATAATATAAAGTCCATAACGTTTTGATTTTGGCCATTTATATATTTTTTTATCATTTTTTAATAAGAAACGTACAAAATCAAATCCAAAAACGATTGAAATGAATACATCAATTACAATCTGAACCGATGAAATATTCAATTTGTATGCATAACTTAAAGGGGCCTCAATTGCTACGTAAGTGATACAAATCGCAACACCAAGTCTCCAAATAAGATCTTTTTTATTCTTTATACTTATACTGACCATTGTAAATTATGAAGCTTTTTTTAATTCTGCTTCGATTTTTCTAAGCTCTTTACTAATTTCTTCTCTTATTATTTTTTTAATAATTTTTCTTACATAAGTTCTAATGAAAGTCACATTTTCAGTTATTTGACCAGCAATGTCCGATTCAAAAGATTGATCACTTAACTCATCTTCAATAGGAGGACTTTTGTTAAACACTCCCTCTTTTACATGTTTCATTGTTTCATCGAGAAGTTCTGATTCAATATTTTTCATTGGCAATTTAACCTGTTTTTCTGAAATAAATATCTCTTCATTGCTACTTTCTTCATCTTCTTTTTCCGCTTTCTCATCTCTTAACATATCAATGGTATCATCGGCCTCACTCTGATGTTCTGTTCGATCCAATTCATCTCTAAGGGGTCTATCACTATTTTCGATTTGAGAATTTATTCCTGATAATAAATCCATATGATCATCTTCTGACAAATTTAACTCTAAAACAGTATTTTCGTTATCGGGTTGAATTTCTTCTTCAATTTCTTCCTCTCTTGTAACTTCTTCAGGTACAACAATTTCATCTTCTAAAAGAGGATTTTCATCTATTTCCTCAGAAAATATTTCCTTAACTTCTTGTACAGTTTGTATATCTTCACTTATAGAAGGTCTAGTAAGCTCACTTGATACACCGGCCTTAAATATATCTAAAATGACGGCCCAATTTGATTTATATTCATCATTCCATAATTCTTCAAAATAGTCTTCCAGAGACTTTTCAAAAGCATTTCGAATGATTTCCCGCTGTTCTGATGTGATATCTTCCTTAATATACACTCTTGCAACTTCATCACAAAGCCCTCTAAGTTGTAAGAGATTGTTTACATTTTGTGAGACTTCATCAAAAAAACGATACACAAAGTTTTTATTTTCACTTATGGTTTTTTCATTAAACAAATTTTTAGGGTCTACATCAAAAAAAAGAAGGTTATTAAAAAAGAGTTCATAAAAAACTTCTCGATTTGGTATGAGAAGATTGATTGACTCCTTGATAACATCGATATCAACTAACAAATTTACCTCCAGATATATACACTTATCTATCGGATTTATTTTGTATTGATTTATAGGAGATTATTAAAGTTTTCTTTTTTTAACTTAATATCCTGAACTATTGAGTCAACTACTTGTTGAGTTGTTGGAATATCATGAATCATGCTTGCAATTTGACCTATTTCAAGCTCACCATTTTCGATGTCTCCTTCAAACATACCTGCTTTAGCTTTTCCTTTTCCAAGAAAATCGCTCAAGGTTTGACTACTAGCACCTTGATCCTCTAGATTTTGAATAGCTTGAGTCAATTTATTTTCAAGTAGCCTAACTGGTATAGATTTTTTCATAAGAAGTTTTGTGGAACCAGGACTGCTTTTTAATATTAATTTTTTAAAATTTTCATGAGCACTGGATTCTGTGGTGAGCACAAACCTAGTTCCCATTTGAACGCCCAAAGCACCTAGGGCAAAAGATGCTAACACTCCTCTAGCGTCTGCAATTCCACCTGCGGCAACCACAGGGATATCCACGCAATCGACAACTTGAGGAATTAGACACATTGTTGTTATTTCTTCACGTCCGTTATGACCGCCGGCCTCAAAACCTTCTGCGACAACTAGGTCAACTCCAGATTCCTGAGACTTGATCGCAAATTTTGGGGACGATACCACATGTGCAACTTTGCATTTTTCCGATTTTAAAATAGAAGTATATTCTTTAGGATTTCCTGCGGAAGTGAAAAAATTTTTTACTCCTAATCGCAAAGCTATCTCTATTTGTTTAGCACTATAAGGTGTAAAAATTGGAATATTCACACCAAAAGGTTTGTCTGTAAGACTTTTAAGTTTCTTTAAATTTTCTTCAAATAGGTCTGGTTTCATTGAACCGGCCCCAAGTAGACCGAGACAACCGGCATTGCTCACTGCCGCTGCTAATTTGGGCCCTGAAACCCAAACCATTCCGCCTTGGATTATTGGATATTTTATTCCAAATATTTTTCTTATGGGATTACTTTCGCAAAATGGATTTTTATTCGTCATATAGTATTTTTATTTCTTCAGACTTCAATTCCTCACAAATAGGCAACTCAATGTTATAAATAGGCGTTGCTCTTAGACAAGTCTTTTTTCTCCCATACCCAGGCCTTTCTTCATATAGCCAACCAGATTTAAGTAATGTCTTTTTAACAGATGCACTTGTACTATAAGTTCCAAGAATAGTATTTTCATGACTTTTTTGTCTGAGCATAGTGAACCACTCGTAAGTCCAAAGAGATGGGTTTTTTTTCACAGAGAATGGGTCTTGATAGATAGCATCAAGTAGTGGAGGGATACTGTCGGTCATTTGCCTTATATCTCCTAGAATAATTTTGATCCGGTAAAAGTTGTTGGTGTTTATCTCAAAATTAATTTCATTTGAAGTATGTCTTAGTTTTTCACTCTTATAATTACTCGAAGCTATCCCAAAACGTGCGAGTTCTGAATCTATTTCACAGCTGCAATAGTCAATATACTTAGCGCTGTAAATTTCATCGATTTTTTTTATTGTCGTTTCAAGACCTAGTCCAATCCCAAAGCCCATTTCAAATATTTGAATATGCGTTTGTTTTTCTAACTTTTCTATAATTTTACATCCATCAATATAATTATGAATGGTCTCTCCTGCAGCTCCACTTAGGGAATGTCCATCTTCATTATAGGCCTTTGAATGAAAACTAACAGATCCATCTTCAGTAAGATGTAGAGTGTATTTTGAAAAAGCTGTGCGAAGTGTTTTATCTTGATGATTCATGTCGGGATAGATACATTTAAAAAATCAAAGTGGGAAGGGCCACTATTAGGCCATCGTGTATTTTTGTCGATAAGTGATATGTGAGTATGAAGCTTTTTCAAACATTATTATTATTATTTCTATTAATTTCTTGTGGAAAACCACAAAAAGAAGTTATTCAAGAAATTTCAAGAATTGGAGATAAACTGAGTGCTCCAATTAGTTCAGAATCTCCGGTATTTGAAGAACTTCTGGCCATTTGCTCTGCTTTAAGATCTAAAGAAAGATGGTTTTCGGGAGTCTACGGCCCCTCAGAAGGTTTTCAATTCAGTTTTTCACATACCGATTGCGATGAGAGTAAAAATGTGAAAAAACAAAATGTACATGCTTTTTTAAAAGCAAAGGCTTCTCCTATTTTTTTTCAAACCACACAGGAGTTTTTTCTTAAAGAACTTCAAACTTCAAGCGACTGGCCTCATAATGTTCTTGGTAGGTTTTGTCCTGATTCACTTGGGAATTCGATTTCAACAAATATCTATCAAGATTTAAATTATATATATGAGTTTCAGATTCAATCTGGAATTGGAAAGTATTCTACTGTTTTTATAAATAAAGCTGATATCAGTAAGAAAATCATCCAGACAAATGAAATTATGGTTCGTTTAGAAGGTAATAAAAGAGAATATGGACTCGTGTATTATCATAAGCAAATTAAATTATGTAATGATGGAACAAAGGTTAGCTCGACTACTCAGAAACTGATTGAACTACCAAAGAAATGAAGATCTTTTATAAATGGTTAAATATTTCACTGGCCTTGATATTTTTTTCTACAACGGCCATATTATGGTTTAGACACTATTCAATGAATTTGAACTATGGACTTGTGACAGTTGATAAAAAATATTGTTTTGAAGAAAAAAATTCATCTCTATACCATCTTACATGGAATAAATTTTCAGGAATTTGTTATATTGATCAAGTTCAAGTTTTCTCCCATTTTCTATATTTGGAGTATTTCAAGATTTTAAATGGAAGGTTGGTCTACATAGATCTACCAATTATTGATTTTCACAAAAAAAAGGCGGAAGAAATCTTCCGCCCAAAACTAAAAATTTCAAAAGAGTAAGATTAGTTTACATTGAAAGTTTTAACTACTTTTACTGAACCATCTGCATCTGATTTTGGGATATATCCTATCGCTTCTTCTTTTTTCGAAACGAATCTTTTTATACCACTAAATTCTGATGTTGGTGCTGGTTTTGTTGTCTTACCAGAGGCCTTTCTATCTGCCCAATGTTTGTTGTAATCTGAAATACTCATTCCTAAAACTTCTTTTAGAAATGCTTTTTTCACTAGTAGCTTTTTAAGATCTCCTGCTTCTTGGATCTCATAAGGCTCTACTTTTTTTCCATTCGACCAAGTCTCTGCTGAAAGCAAAAAAGCATCCTTTACGTTTGCGTCTGCGTTGCTTGGATGAACTACTACTGCATACTCCTCGCTTAGTGCTGTGCCTGCGAGGAAAAATAATGTCATTATTGATATTAACTTTTTCATTTCTACACTTCGCCTTTATTAAAATGAAAATACAACGTTAAACCTATACTCCATAAAGTCAGGATTTGTGCTTATTTTACTATATACTGCGTTTACATCTTCAGTTGATAGAAGTGCTGCTTTCATGGCAGCATAACTAGCTGCACCTGCAGCTGGATTGCCTAAGGCCGAAACAGCAGCAAGGTTAAGAGCAGCAGAAGCATCTGTAGTAAGATCTCCACTTGCTAGCCCGTCTAAAGCTCTAAAAATTTCATTTTTACCATTTGGTGCTTTGTAGTCATGGTATATGGCAGAGAATTGAAAGTTTATTAAATTATAAGGTTTATAATTTAAAGTCGCTGACATGACTTTTTTAGCTTCACCCATGTGAAAGGCCTCACTATTTAAGTCAATATAGTCAAAACGTGTTGCTAATAAAATTTTATCAGTTATTTGAAAACTTGGCTCTATATACCATTGTGTTTTGTCTGAAACTATGTCATCAACCAAAACGCTTTTGGCACCAGCTTGCAGATAGGCCAAAAGAGCTAAACTTTTATTTCCTGTTGCTGCATAAGCAAGATTATAACCTTTAACCATATCGTCTCGACAATTTAATGTTTCATCCCCTCCAACATAATTCATTGCTATAGAGCTATGTTTTCCCAAAGCACTGCTTATAGAATCATAAACAGCAACTCTATAAACCGCATCAGCAACTTGCTTAGCATTACATCCTTGACCTGAGAAAGTATTTTCCTTTGAAAAAACATATTCTCCTTTCATTGAAAATCTACCAAAACGTAGAGTTGTATCAAGCGCATAATTAGTAAAAGAAGATCTTCGACGTCCGTGATAGGCCGAAACTCCAACATCTACTTTATCGGCCAAAGTTGTAAATCTAATTCTTGCACCAACATTGATATCTTCAGGATTACCTGTAAGATCAACCTCTGAATAAGCTTCTGAACTTAGTACAGAGTTAACTCCAGTATAAATTTGTACATTCAATTTATGTTGTCCGAATCTGAACATTTTTTGATACTGAATACCATCAATATTTATATCAACAAACCGACCGTTCCCTGCACCTAAAAGCAAAGATTGAGGCCAGATAGGAATAATTTCTGCTACAGGAGAATAGGTGTTCATGTATGTTCCAAACGGAGTAAGCATACGACCAAACTTGAAATTTCCGAAAGATGTTTTATACATACCCCATAAACGGTATACAATCATTTCTGTCCATCTATCTCCATCAAATGTTCTAGCAGCAGAATCAAAATCATCACCTGCAGTATTGTGCCATAAAGAAGGAACGAGCAAGTATTCAATGTCATCATTAACATCACCTGCAAAGTAAAGATCCATTCTTGCGTTTGAAGTATTTATTGTATCTGGAACTTGCAATTTTTCAGTTGTTGCAACCCCGCTATTAAGAGAGTAAACTTTATTGCTTTTAACTATGTTATACTCATATCTCAAGGCACCACCAAATCGTGCCTTTTTCGCATCGATAGGTGTTATTGGATATTTTCCTCCCATCTTTTCTTCTACATCAAAAAGACGGTCATCAATCTCCGTTAGTTGGTTGGCATAAGTACTGTTAAAAACAGATAAGATTGCCAACAGCGCACTAATTTTAAGCATAGCTCCTCCATTACAGCATCGTTAATAAATTCAAGAATTATTGTTTCTTTGTGTAAACTTAAAGTCAACTAATTTAATAGAAATTAATTTAAGAATTCTCGAATATATTGCATAAAAAAAGGGCAGGATAAACCTGCCCTCAAACTTTTTTAAAAGTGTAAAAAATTAATTTACATTGAAAGTTTTAACTACTTTAACTGAACCATCTGCATCTGATTTTGGGATATATCCTATCGCTTCTTCTTTTTTCGAAACGAATCTTTTTATACCACTAAATTCTGATGTTGGTGCTGGTTTTGTTGTCTTACCAGAGGCCTTTCTGTCTGCCCAATGTTTGTTGTAATCTGAAATACTCATTCCTAAAACTTCTTTTAGAAATGCTTTTTTCACTAGTAGCTTTTTAAGATCTCCTGCTTCTTGGATCTCATAAGGCTCTACTTTTTTTCCATTCGACCAAGTCTCTGCTGAAAGCAAAAAAGCATCCTTTACGTTTGCGTCTGCGTTGCTTGGATGAACTACTACTGCATACTCCTCGCTTAGTGCTGTGCCTGCGAGGAAAAATAATGTCATTATTGATATTAACTTTTTCATTTCTACACCTCGCCTTTATTAAAATGAAAATACAACGTTAAAATAATATTGCATAAAATCTGGATTAGTGTTGGCCTTGCTTATGACTTTAATAACATCTTCTTTAGTGAGAAGAGCATTTTTCATAGCGGCATAACTAGCTGCACCTGCAGCTGGATTACCTAAGGCACCAACAGCTGATAGATTAAGTGCTGTTCCATCAGATACTTGCGCGCCAGTGGCCAAGTCATCTAAAGCTCTAAAAACAGCATTTTTTCCATTTCCAGCTTCAAAATCATGTTTTGCGGCAGTGATTTGGAAATTTACTAATGGATTTGGTTTATAGTGTAAACTTAAAGCATAAACTGTCTTTTCGCCACCCATAAATATGGCCTCAGTATTTGCATCAAACCAATCGTATCTACCAGCAAGCATCAATTTATCAGTAATTTGAAAAGTTGGCTCAATATAGTACTGACTCTTATTAGACACTAAAGTATCTCTTAAAGCTGATGTTGCTGCGGCCGATAAATAGGCCAGTAAGGCCGTACTTGAACTGCCAGTTGCTGTTTTGGCCAGATTATAAGCTTTTACAGCGTTGTCTGTACAATCAAGATTTGGATCCCCTCCTGATACTCTAATGGCCTCAGATGGTGCAGATCCAAGTGCTGCTAGCACGTCGTTATAAACGGCAACTCTATAAACTGCATCTGCAACTTGTTTTGCAGAACATCCTTGACCTGAGAAAGTATTCTCCTTAGACATCTGGTATTCACCTTTCAGTCCAAATCTACCAAATCTCATCGTTGTATCAAATGCATAGTTCGTAAAAGAAGATCTACGACGTCCATGATAAATAGATGCACCAACATCTATTTTGTCACCTAAAGTAGTAAATCCAATTCTTGCTCCAACATTGATGTCCTCTGGATTTCCAGAAAGGTCAACTTCGTTGACTACTTCTGATGAAAGGACAGCACTTACACCTGAGTAGGCCTGAATATTAAGTTTACTAGAACCTAGTCTAAATTGTTTCTGATACTGTACACCATCTAAGATAAAGTCAAAGAAGATCCCGTGTGAGGCACCTCTTAACATAGACTCTGGAAAGAATGGTACTCTTTCAGCAATTGGAGAATATGTGTTTGAGTAAGTTCCAAATGGAGCAAGCATACGTCCAAACTTGAAATTACCAAAAGATGTTTTGTACATACCCCACATACGGTAAACTATCATTTCAGTCCATCTGTCACCTTCATATGTACGAGCTGCTGAATCCCAGTCATCTCCATATGTATTATGCCAGAAAGAGGGTACCAACAAGTATTCAAGATTGTCAGTGATATCACCTGCAAAGAACAAATCCATTCGGTTATTCATTGTCGTAATGGTGTCATCTACCTGAAGATCCTGTTGTGAAACTCTAGTCTTGTCAATTGAATCTACGGTTTCACTTTTTACCATCGTAAATTCAAACTTCATCGCACCTCCAAAGCGCGATTTTTTAGCGTCGATCGAAGTCATTGGATATTTACCACCCAACTTTTCCTCAACATCAAAGAGACGATCATCAATCTCAGTGATTTGGTTAGCTTTCGCTGCGTGCGTGAACCCAGCAAGTACTGCTAACAGCATACTGATTTTAAGCATAGCTCCTCCAATTCAGTATAAGTTAATATTAAACATTAAGATTGTTTCTGTAAGAAAACTTAAAGTCAACTATTTGGCCTGATTATTTTTTTTATATTGATCTATATGAATATCCGTAGATTTTGCTCGGATTACTTATGCTGCTTTCTTTCCTCGTTCATAACTTACTTGTTGGGCATGGCCTTCACGATCATATTCCATCCATGTTCCTTGTTTTAAATTTTCAGAATAATCACCTTCTGCAAGTTTGCCACCATTACCATAGTAAAAAACCCAAGGACCTACTTTTTCACCTAACTCATAAAGTCCTTCAACCATAAGATTGCCTGTTGGATAATAATGTTTCCAGATACCATGACGCTGTTTTGATCGCATCTCACCTTGTAATGCTAAAGTTTTTGTTTCTTGATAGTACATGGTTACAATTCCTTCCTTAGGTAGTGAGCTCATTGAGTCACCATTTAAGATTTCTTTTGGAGGAATGTGCCAGTTAAATGGAGTTATTACGGCATCGTCTTGTAATTTTCTTATTGTCTCTAATATCTTGGTTCGAGCTGTACGCATTTGTGCTATGTTAATATTAATATTTTCTGTAAATTCTTTCCATTCTCTTTTGATTTTTTCACTGGCCTGATTTAAAAAATCACTCTCATAATGGGTCTGAAAAAAGGCAAATGCACATGTCTGAACAGAATTAGGTAATGCCTCAACAACTTTATCAAAGTCGGACTCATTTAATTTAAAGAGAAAACGAAAAGAAATCAAATTATGATAAATCCATACCATGTACATTGGATCTTCTAATATACCACGCTGCATAATGTCTTTAAATTTATCATACGGAGTCGTTTCTAAATTTTTAACGAACTTTTTTAATCCGACTTCACCATTTTTTTTGTGCTTGCTTAAAATTCCCATATTTGTATGATAACAAAAAGCATTTGAGTTTGCCGGAGGAAAAGATTTCTTATTAACTAGAGGATAATTTTATTTGGATGTTTCCAATCTTCATGCCAATCAGTTTCCCCCACAAAAATGGGAAATTCACTCATTTTTAACATTGGTAGATCTGGTTTTGAATTTCCAACACAGATGAATACAGGTTTTCCTAGAGATTCTAAAATTTCTTTTTTCCCATTACCTGCAGATAAAATTCCTGAATACTCTCCAGTGAAAATATGATTTCGATCTTCCTTAAACTCCATCCCATATACTTTTAAATTTTTATAAGTATCTAATAAAGGGGAAAAAAGGAGGCGTGGTGAACCCGTTACAATAATCACTTCAAAATCATCTGATATCAAATCAATTAAAAGTTTTTTCACCGGAGCGATCCATCTTGGTGTGAATATGTTTTCCCACCATTCATAAACAAGTTCATGAAATCTATTCTTAGAAAGATTTTTAAAAAACTTCATATAAAATGCACAGGCCCCAACTGGGTCAGTTGTAATCATTTCTTTATATTCATCCCATAGACTTCCATCTATGTAATGAGCATTTTTAGGACAATTAATTAGGTATAGCGCAAATTCATCGGCAATATCATCTATCCAAAGCGTACCATCAGCATCGAAAACATTTATGAATTTACCTTTTTCGAATCTTGAGAGACTTTTCAATTCTTTTAATAATTTTTCCATGAATGTGAATCTAACATTATTTTAAAACCAAAGAAAGCTTTAATAGATGATTTCTATCATTAAATGTTTTGTGAATTTGCATATGATTCAAATGAAAAAATACAGTTTGAAGTCCAATAAGATGTCTTTGTATTATACTTCCATAAAAATCTAACACATTATCAGTAAGTTGTTTATAGTGGCCAATGTCTAATTCTATTTCACAATGTTGGGCATCTCTAACGAAAGAAATCAAACCTACTTGTGAATCATATTTATGATAGTTTTTAAAAAATATTTCAATTAACCCGAAAATATCACTTGATTTCAAATATTCGTTTACTAACTCTCCGTGTATTTCATAAAGATCATTCAGGTTTTTAGGTACGTATTTCTCAACCTTATAGGTCTCGTTAGATTTATATGACAAGTATAAATCATTTAAGAATTGTGGGCCAAATGAATAGTCAAGAAGAATACAGTTGAATGCATTTAGTTCTAACTGTTTAAAAAATTCATTACGTTTTCTATGATTTAAATTATGAATTAGGTCAAGACAAATAGGTCTTAAAAACCTTACTGATAAGGACACATTCTCTTCATATTTTTTTGGTCCTAAATTTTGATCTACAAGGACTTCATTGTCAAAATGTTCTATAACTCCTGAAAAAAGTGAATTGGGATGAATACAAAAATATTCACAAAATAACATCCAGTGATATGCAGAGGGCATCATGTTCGCGGACTCAATTTTCGATAAATAGGACTGACTGACGCCTAAAATTTCAGCGAGATCAGATTGAGTAAAATCTTTGATTTTTCTAATTGATTTAAATATTAGTGATATATTTTGCAAAGTCTCTTGTTCACTTTTATAAAACATAATTTACACCAATGATCAGATTTAATAACTTAAAATCATTATGAGAGCTTGTTTTAAATATTCCTAAAAGAATGCGATCTAACAAAATTCTTAGGCTAAAGGTCTAATATTTACAAGAGTATACAAATCTAACCTTAAACCAAGAATCATACTTAAAGAAAACGAGACGAATGCATTAAAACCAATGTTTAGACTTGTAAGAGAACTATTTGAGGCAGGAATAAAAGATGAAATCAGTAATATGGTGTAAATTTACACATTACTCAAATAGCTTTGGAGACGCAGGATTAGAGATATCTAATATTAAAAAACCATTGGATTTATCTGAAATATACACGTTTTTGTCATCTTGGGTAATAAGGGCCTTAAAAGCAATATCTTTTGTAGTATATGTTGAGACCAAAGTCGGTGAATTTGGATTTGAAATATCTAAGATAACAATACCATTGCTGTAGTCAGCTACTACGGCATAATTTCCATCACTCGTAATATCAACTCCAAATGCATATCCATTTGTATTATAAGACGCAATTTTAGTTGGAGCTGTTGGATGAGATATATCGACCACTATCATACCAGAAGCATAGTCTGCTAAGTATGCATAATTGCCATCACTTGATAAAACGAGATCAAATGCATATCCAGTGGAATCATATCTTCCTGCAAGTGTTGGCGAATTGGGGCTCGAAATATCAACAACAACAAATCCATAGTTGTAATGAGCTAAATATGCATAATTGTTATCAGCTGATAGTTTGATCCCCACTGCTGAATCAACAGTATCAAGATGTCCTACTTGGTTAGGTGATGCCGGATTTGAAATATCTATAGCTACAATTCCATTTCCAGAATCAGCAACATAAGCATAATTATTATCGCTAGAAATTGCCACGGCACTTGCAACACCTGCTGTATTATAAGTGCCAACTATGGAGGGGGAAGTTCTATTTGAGACATTAATAATTACCAGACCTGTTGTACCGTCAGCAATATACGCATAATTATTATCACTGGATAATTTTACCTCACTAGAGAGTCCTGGAGTGTCTATAGAACTTAAAAATTTTGGAGACTTTGGGTTCGAGTTATCCAATATAACCAAACCTTGGTAAGCATTTGCTACAAACACATATTTCTCATCACTAGACAAAGAAATGTGTCTGCTATCAGAAATCGTCCCGTAACTACTCACTAAGGTGGGTGAACTGGGCGTTGCAATATCTATTGAAAGAAATCCTGATGTGCCATCAGCTAAAAAAATTGTATCAGTATCTTCATCTACTGAAAGACTTTGAGAAGCTCCATTTGTATCCAAAACTCCAATTTGAGCGGGGGCATGAATATCTGATACATCTAATATGAGCAGACCAGAAGTATCATCAGCAACATAGGCAGTTTGCTCATCACTTGATAAATGTATTCCCTTGGCCTTTCCACTTGAGTTATAGATGCCGGTTTGTGAAGGTGTTGCTGGTGCTGAAATATCAACAATAACGACACCTGCTGTATCATCTGCAATATAAGCTGTATTTGCAGAGTTTGATAATTCGACATCACTTGCAATTCCAGGAGTATTATATGTTCCCATTAAAGAAGGTGAGGCCGGATTTGTTAAATTTAGAATTTGAATACCTTGTAGGCCATCAGCAACAACAACTTTTGAATCATCTGATGAAATTTTAACTCTACTTGCGTTTCCGGGTGTATCGTAACTCCCTACAGTTGAAGGTGAATTCACATCAGAGACATCTATCACTACTATACCATTAGTATCGTCTGCAACGACTGCGTACCGATCATCACTGGTAAGTGCAACGCCATAGGCCTTACCAGCAGTATCAGCAATAACTTTTTGTTGAGGTGAATTTGGATCAGAAATATCTACAATAGTAAGACCATTAGTATCATTGGCCAAATAAACATGTTTACCATCTCTAGCAATGGCCGTCTCTCTTACTGGGGCTTCATTCTCTAGTCTAGAGAGTAACTTCATATTTGATCTATCCGAAGTATCATAAATTTCAAGACCTTTGTGTCCCTTGGAGATAAAAGAATGTGTACCATTATTTTTTACATCCAATACTTCTCCACCGAATCCGTTCCAAGATCCTTCAATTCCTTGTGAAGTTACATTTTGATTTCAGTCAGTCGACTCAGCATTAAATAGCTCAATATTTATGCTTGTTTTCCCACAACTGATCAGTAAAAATAATATTAAAATATCTCTTTTCATACTTTAAAGATATTACCACAACATACTGGAATTTAAGATTTTACTAAATTGATCTAGCATTTCACTGATTTAGACTTTTCTGGAGTTGATAGGCATTTGAAGAAAATTTCAAAAACTGCAAATTTAAATTGCTAGCTTCAGTCGATTTCTTTTAATTTCGAACAGATATCTATTAGAACACTATTTTTTTAAAAAACCAAGTGAATGTACTGGCGATTGTGAAATCTTTAAACGTCTCTTATTATAAAGTTCCGTTGTTTTGACAGAACTATGACCTACATCTTGAGAAACCCTTAATAGATCAACTCCATTTTCGATTGCACTACCTATATAGGTCGCTCTAGCACTATGAGCAGTAATATGTTTTGTAATGCCGGCCTTCAGTACATATTTTTTAACAATATAATCGATGGATGAAGGTCTAAGAGGTCGATTTAAAGCATCAGTATTATTTTTATATTTTTCATTTGGATTTTTACTTGGCCTTAAAAGCCAGTCCTCCAAATGAACTTCATGATTACTGGCCTTAAGTTGATGAAGATACTCAAATAGAAGATCGACTGTTTCATCTGGAACTAGCTTTTGTAAAATTTTTCCACCTTTGCCGATAACTTGTATAATATATTGATCATCTCTTATTGTTTTAAAATCTTTAATTTTTAAATTTATTAGCTCTGACTTTCTAATACCAGTTGAAAACAGCAAATAGATTACGCAACGATGCAATAATGATCCATCCGTATCTACTGATTCAAAAAGCCTCAACACTTCTTCATCACTTAAATCATTTGTTTCTTTGCAAACTTCTTGTTTTGGTCTGCGAATATGGAGACATGGGTTAATATTCATGACAGATTTTTCACATAAAAAGTTGAAGAAGGCCGAGATTGAACTTATTTTTCGAGTCGTGGATTTAGGTGTATAATCATTATTTTTCAACCAATCTTTAAATGCTACAATATGAATTTTTTGACTTTGCTCAATACTCAAAATATTTTTAAAATTTTGCTTAACAAATTGAGCGTATTGAGCAATGTCATTTCTGTAGGCCAATCTGGTATGGGGAGAATCAAAATTTTGAAAAAATTCAAATTCAAGTTCGTTAATTTTTAGTTCTTCTATTCGGGATAAACTGATAGGGGAGTAAATCTTTTTAGTCAAATTCATCAATTTTCCTTTTGAAAATTTTATCGTCTCTTTCTTAGAAATATTAATGAAATTAAAGTGAGCGGAAAATCAAATCACATTGAGCTTTTTAAGGGCCACAGAATCCACTGTAATGTTTGGTTTCTCAAATTGTTGATCCCTTTTCCAATTGGCCTCATTGCTCCCACCTTGAGTGGGTATAGTTGATAAACCGAAAATATCCTCCACATAGGGAGATTTTGTTGCCGCTTTCTGAGATTCTGAAAGTCTTTGTTCTTCAATTTCTCGAATATCATTTCTTAATCCACGAATTTCTTTAGCAATATCTCGATTATTGATTGTTCTTTGTGGAAGATCTAATATTTTTGGAAGTTGAATTGACATAACATACCTTTTTAGACAGTTTATCGGTTTGTCATAGACAAACCTTGAGTCTACATACTCTAACTACTCAATAATACATACAAGCGGACAAAGCTAACCCAGAATCAAACTTGAATTTTGATCATATTTGGCCTATATCTCAAAAAACAACTCAGGGGACATATATGCAAAAAATTATCTATTTAATTTTCGCTTTTGTGTTTACATTGGACCTTTTCGCTACTGATCCTCAATTCATTTTTGATCCTGAAGGTTTTGAACTTACAAAACTAGACTATCGTAGATGGCAACGTGATGAGTTCATGATTAAGTACATTTATCCAGTTATTTCTGATGAAAAACAAAATGAGCTAGTTTTAAACGCAAAATCGGACAGAAAAAAAAGTAGACTGGCCTATGATGCTTTTGATTTTATAAAATGCTCTCCCATCAAAAATGTAAAATTAACCTATTTCTGCATTTTTTTTCATAATAATACAATGACAGATGCTCTTGCTAGATTATCAACTTATTACGAAGGAGATGGACATCATCGTGCTGGAACATTTGTTAATTTAGAATCAGATTCTGCTCATTACTTAGGAAAAAATTTAATAGCTGGTCACAATATGAATAGTACATCCATGAGAAACTTTTTTGAATTGGCCTCAGCAAAGAATGAATTTCTGAATCATCGTGAGAGACGATTCAAAGAAAATGTTTTTAAGCAACTTGAAGAACATTCAAATGGACAATATTATGAATTTATTACAGCTTCGATTCAAGGAGATCACAGAAGAACACTCTCTCATGAAGCCGATCATGCACTTTTTGGTTCTTATCCTGAATATAGGGATGCGGTTTATAAATTCTGGGATGAGGTCGTTACAGAAAAAGACAAAAAAGGGATGATTGAGATTCTCACAGATGTGATGCATTATCCAAAAGATGATGTTAAAGTTCTTCGAGATGAGTTCCAGGCCTTTATGCTTATGGAAGGAGCTGAATCTTTGGCCTTCTATGAATACATTGGAAAATATCAAGAGAAACTCTACAAAACTTTACTTAAAACTGGAATTAAACCAGCTTTTAGAGATGGGCCAGATATCCCTTTATGTGAAGATAAAATGAAAGGTTTTAAGAATAAAATATTGAAAATGTTTATCCGTTGATATCAATTTAGACTGATTAATTCATATCCAAATATATTCAAATCATGTATAGCAGGGATAACTTTTAGATATCAATCCTAGATCGTGGAGTGAATATGATTAAAACAATTTTTTTCATTTTCTTTTCAGTCACTCTTGTAGCAAATCAAGGCCCTTTTAAACATAATTTTAACCTCGATAAAAATGTAGTTAATTTTATTGATTACATGAACGATCCTCATAAATTTAATAAGGACAATTACATACTGGTCCTAAGATATATATTTCAGAATCTAAAAGAGTTACCAGTAAACTCATTTAAAAAAGAATTTGGAGAAAAAGGACTTAATCGAATATTGAATAATATTTTTAATGCCCGTATGATATTGAGGCAAAAAGTCAAAGAATTCTATGCAGATGGTCATCTAACTCTCGAAGGTAATAATCAAGTTAAAAATATGTTCAGATTACTAAGATTTCTAGAAGATACAATAGGGGAGTTATACACTAGGCCTAATCGATTGAGTTCCCTTTCAGGTGTTCATCCGAAAATTACGAACAATCACTTTCCTTGGACACTTAATAACTCTAAATACAGTGATTTTGATGTCAGACAAGATCTTAAGGCGGGAGATATACTATTATGGAGAGGAGAAACAAGTGTTTCAGCGGCCATTGCTCGTATAGGAGGCCATTATCCTTCTCAATTTTCACATGTGAGTATTATTCATGAAGTAAAAGGTAAGTTGCTAAATGTCGAAGCGGTTATAGAAGCAGGTACAATTAATTATTCAATTGATAAAATATTCAAAAAATCTTCAGCTCGAATGGTTGTCTATAGATACCCAGATGAGAAAGTGGCCAGACTTGCAGCAAAATTCATTTTTGATAGAGCTAAACTCTATGAAGAGACTCACGGAAAATCTGTTCCTTATGATTTTACTTTCGATACAGAAGATTCTGCCTGTTGGTATTGTTCAGAATTAGTTCACTATGGTTACAAAGAGGCCAGTTATTATTTAGGCCTTCCTATATTAGATATTCCGGCCTTTAAAACACAATTTGATATGAAAAATAGACAATTTCTTAATCATTTGGGAACAAATGCTTATGAAGGTTTCCAACCAGGGGACATTGATTTAGACCCGAGATTTGAGCTTGTTGCTGAATGGCGTAATTATAATAGTGTTTATGATAATCATATCAAAGATATGATTTTTTCAAAAATGTATGAGTGGATGGAAACTTACGAATACAATTTTATACCTAATACTAAAAATACAGTATTGGCATGGATCGCCTATAAAATAAGAAGGATGCCTTCGATTGGAAATATTCCTTTAATCAAAAAAAATATGTCTCTGGAGATGTCAATTGAAACACTGAGTACAATCATAACCATGGATTCGACTATGAAAACAATATTTAGTAATGTTAGACCGAAATTGATTCAACACTTGAATGAAACGGGTTTTTCTATGTCGGCCAAGGAAATTATGGACCTTATAGAAGAATTTAGAGAAGTAGATCTTGAACTATATGTAAAACAACGTGGATTGTGTCAGGATTTATTTGAAAGCAAAAAACAAAATTTTCGTCGTGCAAAATTTCATAATAATCTCAGACCTAGAAATCCTGAAAAAATTTATAGGTCTCAAAAAATCATTCTAACCAATTCATAACTTGAATTTTTAAAGTTAGTTTTCGATAATTTTTATGTTGTATATCACCCATTTTTCTGGAGAGAGAATTTTGAAAATGCTAATTTTTATATTTATGATGTATTCTTACTCAATTAAAGCAGAGCTCAAGGATTCCTCAATTAAACTTAAAGGTGATATTCGCTACCGAAATGAAAGAATGTCGTCTGGAACAGGCAGTTCTAAAACCACATTGAACAGAGATCGAATACGTGCAAGAATTAAGGCCAGTGGTAGTGTAAACGACCAAATTAAGGCAATTATTGGACTTGCAACTGGAAGTACTGGTACAAGTTCTATCACTTCGACAAACCAAACTCTAGAGGGAGGAGGATCTAAAAAAAGTATCACTTTAGATTTGGCCTATATCGACTGGTCTATTTATAATGGAATTGGATTATCTGCAGGAAAAATGAAAAATTACATCTTTAGTCCTGTAAATAGTGATCTCATATTTGATAATGATTATACCCCTGAAGGTTTTTCAATTTATGGTGCGCATCAATTTGAACTTGTTGATTTTAATTATATTTTCTCAAGACATTGGATAAACTTCAAAGAAGATACTGCCAATATTATTCTTAATGCTCCACAGATATCACTTTCATATAAAGGCCCTGTTTTCATCAAATTTGGTGGAGGATTTTTAAAATATAGTTCTATTAAGAATGAAACAGTCATTGTTGACAAAGGAAATTCATTATCGGCCCAAAACAAATATTTAATGGGTTTTTCAATCTTGCAAATGTTCACAGAACTAGAATACACATCTGGTGACTATATGGTTAAGTTTTTTTACGAATTTGCCCACAATAAGGACGCGATAAAAGTCTCACCGTCAAAAAAATTTGAAAATAATGCTTATCTTCTGGGAACTCAACTTAGTTTCAAAAAGTTAAGTTTGATCTATGACTATAGATCAATTGAAAAAAATTCAATATTAGGAGGTTTTGGTGAAGGTGACAGTTGTGGAGGAGTAACAACTTGTAGAGGCCATCGATTAAAATTGAAATATGGAATAACTCAAAACACCCATATCTCAGCGGTTTATTATGATATGAAAAACACGAACTCCAAATCTCACTATAATAAAATTCACACTGATTTTGAATTCAAGTTTTGATTATTCTGAGAGATTTATATATTTGATATCTAAGTTAAATTTTACTTGAGAACTTGAACAATCGGTATTGATATCATCATCACCTGTAACAACAAAGCTCAAAGAATGAGCTGAATTCTTAAGATTTTCAAGCATGATTTCTTTAATTTTTTCAGAAGCAATTGAAACCTGAATGACTCCATCATTTTCAGTTTTAGGCCATCTACAGTTAGATCCAATATTTCTGCCAAGACAATATCCTGCCTCATGTATTACATTTCCAACGCTTGGTTGTTTGGCAGGTGTATAGATAAGTTTACTCCAATCATAAATATAATAATCAAAGTGGGGATGTTTATCGAAAATCATTTTTTTGGTTCCAAATTCATCATAACCTTCAGAGACCATCCAGTTATTTGTTGCAACGACGGCATTATCAAGTAATAGTAAGAAGTCGTCGTCATAATTCATGCTTGATTGGGGAGAAGTAAATGAAATATCACAAATAGCAATATTTGGAGGTAGTTCAAAAACAACATTACGCTCAACTCTCGCTGTTATTTTTGCATTGATTCTGTCTCCATTATCTGCTGTATTCCAAGGACATGAACTATAATTGGCCCCAAAATTGGCCTCAATAACTTTTGAATTTACTTCACCTTTGCACAAATCTTTGATCACCTTAACTTGCTCATCTTTTTCGAGATCATCTAACTCATCAACAGTTGGGGCCTTTCCAAATAGGACCTCTTTGTCTTTGATAAAAAATTCAGACTGATCTGTACAAGATACATTCACGATTGTTAAGAATGAAATAAGTATTTTTCCCCTCATAATTTAGCATGATAGCTCAAGCTATAAATTAATTATAATTCTATATAATTTCAGGGGGTTAATTTTAAGGAGATAGTGAATGATTGACCAATTTTCAAGGCATCAAATTTACAAACTATAACGTCTGAATTATATCATAGGCCTTCTGTTTTTTGATTTTTTTTGCTTTCTTTAAAAGTTTTGTCTTTTCGTCTTTACTCACTTGAAACTTATTACTAGTTATTAAAGTTTTTTAAAATAATATTATCTTTATCAAGAGTGCTTCGAACTATTGCATTATCTATAATTCTAAAATCATCTTTTTGATCTTTAATAAATTTAATTATATTTTTTTGTTTTAAGGTTTTGATGAGTAAAGAATTATGATTTATGGATGAATACTTGGGTATCAAGTATATTAAATAGACTAAATATGGGCGAGGTTGATTTGAGAAAGAAAATTCAATTTTTGTTATATCAATGTTTATGTAATTAACCTTTAATACAAATATTAACCATTTTGAGATTTTACAAAAGTCAAAATCAACACTCTATGAGTTATAATTTCTATTATAACTCATAACATATATGACTCCCGATATGACTCATTAAAAAGGATACCAAAACAAGATATTAACAAACCAATGAATCAACTGTTTGGCCTTGCAATATTACATTTGATAATAAAGGGGAATGCATGCATCCAATAATGTTAATTGATGAAACTATTCATGACCCCAAATTAAAAACTTATCTACATAAAATGAATATCACCAATAATATTGGAGTCTCTCAAAAAAAAGAAATATTTGAAAAACGCTTTCAGGCCCTCAAAGGCAGTCTAGTTCCAAGAGGTTTAATAATCTTTCCTACAGGATTTAAAAGTTTTACATATACGGAATATAAAGGCTGCTTACTCTTCCCAGATCAGACTTACCAATGTCAAACTATAGACTAATGTATTTGTCCTTCAAAAGTATTAAAAAAAATCGCCGAGAGTTGTCGACATTTCGTATCAAGCAGTATTTTAAAATTGGTTTTTCTAATTGAGTAACTGCAATTATTCTACTTTCTATTGAGAGTTGAGTCATGTCGAAATATTTATCGGATAATATTTCTAGCTTAAAACATCCAGGGAAATCACTTAAACTAGACCAATATCTCGCCTTTAGAGAAACTACCCTTCGGTATCCTTTTTATCTGATTCAACTCGACGTAAATACGCATGTTTGAATGCTTCGACGTCATTTAAACATTGGATATCACATATTAATAGATTTTTTTACTCTACATCTGCTTTTATTTGCCGATAAGTGACTATGAATTTAATATGGCTAAATTCCCCTTTACCTCTTATAAACTCGAGCTACTATCAGTTTCAAAAATTAAAAGAAGCTGGATCAATAGCCTTTCAAATCAGTGTTTTGCTTGAAGCGGCAGAAAAAGTACATAAGGATAGTGCTGAGGTTATGGCCAGACCAGTGAACACAACTAGTGTACAAGTCAATTTGATGAAAAAACTTAATATAATATGATTAATGATTCCAGATTTGATTCAACCTTTGATCTCTACCACAATTCCATCGATATAGTTTATATCTGACGGGATTTTTTTTATAGTAATCTTGATGATATTCTTCATTGCCTTTCATTGGAAAAAAATCTGTTGTATCTAGTATCGCCGTTGCTATTGATTGGCCAGGGAATCTATTTTCAATACCTTTTTTGCTTTCTTGTGCTATTTTTCGTTCTTCTGAATTTGAGACAAATATTGCCGTTTTATATGTTGGGCCTTTATCACAAAATTGTCCTTCTGAATCAAATGGATCTATATGTATCCAATAGTAATCTAAAAGTTCTTTGTAATTCAATTTCTTAGAATCGTAAGTTACTCTGACAACCTCATAATGGCCTTCATGGTTCCCCCTATAAGTTGGATTCGCTTCTATCCCACCAGAGAAACCAGAACTAACATCTGTGACCCCGTTAAGCTTTTCAAAATCGGCCTCCATACACCAAAAACATCCACCTGCAAAAATAGCGGTTTTCTTCTCCGCAAATAATTGAGATTGAAATATGATAAAAATACAAATCAATTTTTTTATGACAGATAATTTTCCTTTCATTTTAATACTCCTTCGTATTTCAATATAAGTGTCCTCGTCACAAAAAATGTTACATTTTTTTCATAACTATCTGATTATAGAAGAACAATATTTAAAATGCATATCTTTACTTTAAATTGTAAAAACAAACATTTGTTTTTTGTTGGAATTTTTTAATTATTTTGATAATGGACTATGTTTTCTATGAAATATTAGGTGTAAGAATGAAGTTTGTTGTAATAACTTGTTTAATTGTATTCTCTTGGTCATCACAGGCGCAAAATAAAATATGTGAAAAAATTCTCAGGTCGTCTGATATAACAAATCACAAAGGTAGTGAATTAATCGCTGACTACATCAATCAAGTTCATAATAATTGGTTGCAAGTTTCTAATTCGAATTATAACTTGCACTTTATTCACCCAAAGAAGCTTAGATTAAAAACATATGTTCAAAGTAAAAATGAATTGCATAAATATATAAAAGTTCAAAACCCGATTCTCAACCTCAATGGTCGCTTGAATATATTTGAGTTACTTTTTGAACAAAATTTATATAAAGACATAGGAGATTGGATTCTTTTAAATGGATTTAATCAAGACAAACTTGAAATTGTCATCGCAGAAATTGAGATTAATAAATATAATGCGAAATATATAGATGCACTTAATATGTCTATAAGAGAAAATATAAAGATTTTGGGTGAAATCGGTTATATACCAGAACGTTTTCAAGAAACATTGCACAATGATACCGAAATAGATCATGACCCGTATTTGGAAATAATAATCAAATTAATAAATTATCTAAGAGTACATATTTAGTCTCACTTGAAATCTCCTCAAATTTTGAGAGAACATTCATGTTAGTCTGTTTAAAAAGAATAAACACAATTTTAAAAGAGCGAGTATTTTTTTATAACTACACTCACAAAAAAGATGTTTACAGATAATAAAAATCTCTTTTTGCAAACTTCTAAGAGAAGTCCTACCGAAACGTCAAATGAAAAACATGAATCACAAAATGAAGCGTTTTTATACACTAAAAATTCACTATATATAAAAATGAAAATAATTAGCACTCAAAATAACGAAGAAAAATGGGAAAACACATTAGAAAATTTAGATAGATTTTCAAAATATTGATAAAATAGAAGTAAATAAACCCGAATATATATGAAGGTGATATCGTGAAATACTTCATGTCTAGCACTAACCCATTTGAATCTTATATAACAAAAGAATGATATGAGTAATAAAATCGTAAATGTACAAGCTCCTTTATGTCCAGAATGTGGAAATAGTATAGAAGTCAAACTTTCAAATATTTCGAATAATGAAAAGAAAATTGAATGTCCAAAATGTTTCGCAAAACTCATTGCCTATAGCGGTTGGGAAAATTTATTTGCAGGGAATGAAGAAAGTCCAAACCATCCCGATCCAAAGATTCTGCTGAGATTTATTGATCCAAAGGCCAAGAGAAAGAAATAAATTCATGTATATATATTAATTTAATCTTCATTTTTAGGAACATTTTTCTTCATACGTTCAGCTAAATCTTTAACTATGTCTACTTTTTGTTTTTTAGTATTATTAGATTCAAATTGAGTCATATAAACTTTAATATCAACTCGTTCTAAATTCATTTTAATCGTTTTAAAAATTTTTGGAATAATTTCTCCTGGAGTTTGTACATGATGAAGACCTCCACTATAAATGATGACCATCTCTCCTTTTGAAATGAGAGGGAGAACATCTGCAATTCCACTTTTTATACTCATCTGTTTTCCATCTTTATCCAGTCCAGTTTTTCTCATCATGCGTCCTTCTGGTGCCATTGTCACGATGACTCGCTCTTTTTGAATTTTTTTTAAAAATAATTGCCAAGTTTCATCACGTTTCCTAGTAATTGAGACCACCTCTGGTGCAAAATAGTTCCAAAATAGACCTACAATTGGCCTATTGATTGTAATGTCGGCAGCACAAGCGACCATATTTTTTGAAAATTCCCAAAGAACTCTAATGGGGACAGGCGCTAAAAAAAGAGGTTCATATAAACTGGTGTGATTTAAGAAAGCAATAATTCTCACATTTTTAAAATCATCAAAATTACTACCATCTAACCAATTATATTCAACTTTATAAAAAATATTCGCAATTGCCTTTACAAAGAAAAGTATAAAAAAAGTCAAAAATTTTTTGAAACGTATAAATTTAAACATTGCCGCTTATTGTTTATAATGTTTATAGTGTACTCTTCGACCAAATCTTAGACAGCTTGAAATTTATATAGAATTCGAGAATATTCGAATCTATTATGCTATAAGTTCTCCGTCTCTTTTTTGGAATACTTATGAAATACATCATTATTTTGATATACTTATTTTATTCTAGTTGTTTTGGAGCTGCTCTTGAAGATCTGCTAGATAAAAAAAACCTACCAGAGAAGGCCAGTATAATAATTGTGGTTGGAACTTTTGATCCTGTACATGATAGACATATTGAAATCAATCGTGGGGCCATAGAACAAACTGACGCGGATTACCTCATTGTCCTGGCCAATGATAGAACTCTTCATAAACCATTCACTTCTACTCATATAGAAAGAAATAATATGCTTTTTGAGGCCTATAAAAATGATGAGAAAATTTTAGTCCCAAGAAACTATGATTTTTTTGGCCCTTCGATTACAACTCAAGTCTTAAAGTTTCTAAAGACAGTTTTTAAGGAAGTACAAATTCATGGATTGATTGGACAAGGTGATGTCAATAATTTCAAAAATAGAGTGGCATCTCATTTTTTCAAAGTCGACAAATGGTATGTATCCTCAGTCTTACCACTGGATCAAGTTCAAATTCCGGATACTTTTGGAGGAGTACCTACTGTAGGTCTTTATATACCAACAGTAGCTGGAGACCCACATTCAACAGAGATTAGAGAATGGTTTAAAAATAATCAAAAGATATTTGAACTACCTGAAAAACTTCCAATTTCTAAAGAGGTTTTTGACTTTATCAAAAAACAAGGGTTGTACTTAAAAGAAAAGAATTTTAAGAATGGCTCAATTGGATTTTGGCGTTGTCTTAAAATTATGTCAAAAGGTATGACAAGAAATTAACTATCAGTTTTCCCTTTTGATCATCATCTTTTGACAAATTCTGGCCAATATTCTCAAAACTGTTTTAAATGTTTTAGTTTTTGATTCAACTTCTTTAATAGCATCAGCGTATAGGCCATTAAGTTTCAATTGATCTATGATTCCTGAATCAGTTTTATCAATCAGTTCTCTAATTAGAAATAAATCTTCAATCTTTCCGTCGGTAAATAATTTTAGTCCAATTCCAAGTGGAGTTGTAAAAATGGACGATGATTTATTGAAATCAAACCCTTCGATTAGAACTAATTGTTTAAAATCCTCTATATGTCCTCGGTAGAGTGCTAAACTTGGAGGAGACATTCCATTATTGTTTAATTTATTGATATCTATATATTGGGCCAACTTTTTTAAAGTCGTTATATGAAGCGTACTATTAGAATCTATTACTTTTTCTTTATGATGAATAAGATTATGTATTACGGTATCACCATCTGAGTCTTTTCCGACGATCTTAAACACTTTTCAGTTTGATTTTAATGCTATAAATCAGGGGATTATCTCCATTATCGTTTGGAATCTTAAAGAGCGGTGCCAAATCAAACAAATATTTTTGAATGGCCAAATACCATCCCTTACCTAACAAAATATGTAAAAAATTATTTCCAAGATGGCCTCGATAATTTAGAAGATTTGAGCTTGTAATGCCCTTTCTTGAATAATATTTGACCATATCTAATTCATAATCTAAACCTAATCCCAATTGTATTATGTTTTTTACAATTTTTGAGTTTTCTTCCATTTTAGAAATAATTTCTACATCTAGATTTTCTGTACAAATACAAATAGTTGAATAGATAAGGAATAAAGAGATGAAATATTTTAGCATAATAGACTCATTTGAAGCTAATTTTTGATTGTACGAAAAATAACAGGTTCCTACGATAATGACGAGTGTTTTACTGGCCAGATTTACCATTTTTACATTTTACTAATATTTTTCCCATTGAATGAGTAGAGTTAGTCTTTTCCCTGCAGATAGAGATGAACGATGTTGAGGAGGATATTTAACTCTAGATAATCCTGATAGAATAATTGTTTCACCTGTGGAAACTTTTTTAATTTTATGATTGTAATTTGAAACTTCATATTCAGTACCATCACCAATTAATGTAGTGACTGAAACCAGATACGGAAGATCATAGTGAAGATTCAATGGCCCAATTTGAACAGTACCATCTGTTTTTCTAAAGGCAGCATACAAAGGATATACTTGTTCGTCAGTTGGAAGCCCCTTATTAATAATATGCTTGAGTGCATTAATAAAATAATAAAGATCATTTAAAATATTTTTTGAAAAATTTTCTTCAATATCTATCAGTATTGGGTCTAAATATGTAGCTTCACTAAAACGCTGAGAATCTTTATAAAATGTGAATAAACTCTGAACATTATCTTTAACTTCTCCAACTCCTAAAAGCAGGTTTGGAACAGTTTTATAGATTATTTCAATTTGATCAGTTGAAATATAATCAGAGGTATCAACCAATGCGTAATGAGGAAAATATAAGTCATCTAGCCTTCCTCCTAAACCTGCTCTAACTTGTCTTATATTTTTATAAAAAACTGATTCAATACAATCTTGGGCATGAAGGTTTGTTGATAATAAAATTAAAATGATAAAATGTTTCATAGATTTTTACTATCACATTTCGAATTCGAAAACTAATTTTAATCAATTGGATCGATCATTTTTAAAGCGACACTCCCTGTTTTATTTCTTTTTTCAATATATTGATACGCCTCGTTGATATTATAATAATCAAAAATACGATCAATCATTGGCTTAATATTACCATTTTCAACCAGTGTCATAAAATTTTTATAATCTTGCATTTTCTCGCTGGCAGGGCCTGCGAATACCTGATGAGGAGTCAAAAGTGAAATTAAAGGTGCACAGATAAGATCTATTAAACAGCCACTAATGAGAATCAGTTTTCCATTTTTCTTAAGTAAATGTTTCAAATCACTGTATGACAGATCTCCATAACTATCAAATATGACATCAAACTATTGATCTGTTTTTAGGTGTTCATTATTTTTATAAGTGTAAACGTTTGAAGCTCCAAGATTTTTTACATATTCGAAGTTTTTAGTGCTACATACGGCAGTAATTTTTGATTTTAAAAATTTTGCTATTTGGATGGCCATGCTTCCAACACTTCCACTTGCTCCAATGATCATAATTTCATCATCAGAATTTAACTTTGCTCTTCTCACTAAAAAATCATAAGCACAAAGTCCTCCGAAACTGCATATCGCTGCTTGCTCATGAGTGAGATTAATAGGTTTTTTCATAACTGTAGAGTTTTGATCGACACAAATATATTGAGCATGACCTCCCATTTTAATACCTGTCATGGCAATTACTTCATCATTTACCTTAAACTTTTCGACAGAATTTCCAATCTCACTAACCACTCCAGAAATTTCTGTTCCTAAAATTGGCCGTTTGGGTTTAAAAAGACCAAAAAAGATTCTTGTGATGAGTCTAAATCCTCTTGGTACATTTAGGGATTTAATTCTCCAGTCTCCTGTATTTACAGATGAAAAATGAACTCTTATGAGTAGTTCATTATCATTGGGAGTCGGAATTTTTAAATCAACTATTTCTATATTATTTCCAGAAGAATAGTTTTTACATTTAAGTGCTTTCATTTTTTCTCCCAATCTAATCTAATTTTATTATGGATTTAATTGGGAGAATTGTGAACAAATAAATTATTCAATGCTAGAATTTAAATAAAATCTAATCTTGTCAGTCGAGTAGATTTTTTTTGTTTTGTCGATCTTTTTTCTTCCGTTGATGAACACGAACTCAAAATTGCGATTGTGAATAGAATGAAAAGGATAGATCTCTTCCATGAAACCATACAACTCCCCTATTATTTTTGGACGTAATTGTCCTGAACACAATGTATTCAAAGAATGTGCCAATTTTTATCAAGATAATAGATTCAATCTGGCACTACTCGGAGTCATTTTGCTTTTATCATTGTGCTCAAAAATTATAAGCAAAACCAAATTTATAATTGAAATCTGATTTTTCAATACCTTCTTCAGGCATACTGTCTTGTTCCCATGTGAATGAAACAATTGATTTCAGTGAGTTTGTTATCATTGTTGACAATGAAGATTTTAACATTGATCGCCAATCACTTGGATTATTTAATACTGGTTGATAATAAATTGTTATTGCATAGAAAACATTTTCCACAATTTTCAAATCAATTCCTGTATATAGATTTGCTCTCATTTGGGATTCATTTTTATTTTTATATTTTTGAAACTCTTGAAAAAGGGCCAAACCAATTGCACCGAGATTGATAAATTCAAATCGATATCCAGCACCAAAAAGATTTCTGCGAATCAGATTTTTAAATTGATCTGAGCTATATTGATAGAAGAGTTCAATTGCTTGTCCTTCTGTATGATAATAGGAAGTTCTAAAATGGGCAAAGTTTATATCCGTGCTTTTTTGGCCATTACTTTTACCAAACTCTCTTTGCCCGGTTAAAAATAAATGCCACTTCTCTTTTCTAAAAGAATGGAAAAGATCGATATCAATGTCTTGCTTGTTACTATTTCCTTTTGAACCAGAGAGGGCGATTGCAATATTATGGTAAAATGTTTTGTTTAGACCTTTAGTTCTTTCAACTTCCATATCTATTATTGCAAATAGTTTAGAAATTGATAAAAGTAAAAAGATTAGGCATAATTTCAAAATCATCTCCTATTTTTTCAGATTATCTAAATTTATTCCAATATTTTTCATATCATCATTCAATGTTTCAATATTATGTTCAAAAACATTTCCTGACAAATCTATAGGTTTAACAATACCTGGTTTACCAGGGCCAGGAGGAACATTTTGAAATTCAGAAATCTCTTCATCCTTGTTCTGTACCTTACTTTTTACTCTTCTTATTTTCTTAAATATGAGTGCCAGAAAAATTATGAACAAAAGTATGAGTATTATGTATACACAAAAAGTACAATCGGTCTTAGAAAAATTGAAAAGAGTGAGCATAGATACAGGAAATATTGTTGTCAAATAAAAATTCATTCTTTTAATTTATCCTTGGTTTTCTCATGTTAATAAGAGCATATTCATCAAATATAATTATCAACGGATACACAAAACGATGTCATTCTATATTTATTTCTTCCGATAAGTATACTCATCAATACAGGAGTTGGAGATGATTAAATTTTTATTTTTACCATATTTTATTATTTTCCTTACAATAAGTTGTCAGTTCAATAAAAATCAAACCATTCCAGAATTGTCAACGACTACTAAAAATGAAATTCCTCAAACACAATTAATAAATGGGATATTGAGATATACGATTATAGATGGAGATCCAGATCATCAAGCAAATCGGGGTTATTATACATTAGAAACAGAACAAGGTCACTATATTGATCTACAAGCTTCAGGTATATCACCCACTGAACTTAATAAATTACAAATCAATAAACCACTTTCTTTATTTTTCAAACAAGCTAATTTCTCAACTATCAATACTCAATTAGACAACGGTCTTGATGTAATAGATGCTCTATCAGTGGAACAAAATATCTTTTCTCAACTAGATTTAAGACCTGATGATGATGATTTTTTTGATATGGATATTGCATTTGTTATATTAAACTTTAAAAATAAAAGAAGTCCAGGTTTAAATGAAAACTTCATAGAAAATTTCAAAGCAATGCTTGAAAATTCTACATGGAACAAATTTAGATTTAATATCTCTCAAGAGGATGTATACGAATACGACATCGACAAAGAATATCCTGGCTGTCAAAACTGGACAAGCCTGGGAGGAACGGCAAATAGTTATATTTCAAACAATATCAAAAAACACTATGATCGGATTGTAACGTTTATTCCTAATATAGAGGATGATAGAAATAGTTGTGGGTGGATTGGAATAACAAATATCACAAGTTATAAAGAAAAAAGATCCCCTCCAATTGTTTTAAGAAGTAGACATCCACAAGTAAGCGCTCATGAAATCGGTCATACATTGGGATTTGGGCATTCTGGTGTCGATGATGGAGATGGTAAATACACTGATAACGATTATAAATTTAGATACCAGGATTATTCTTGTATTATGGGCAACGGTAACAACGTGACAACAATGAATGCTCCAAAAATGTTAAAAATTAATGTCCTTAATCCTGAAAATGGTCTAAGAGTTGTGGCAAAAGGAGATAATATTTTACACGCACTTTCCTATCACCCACAGGATCATGGCGAGGCCTCAGCACTCATACATAAAAATTATGTCTTTTCATTAAGATCCAGAAATAAAGAACTAAAGGGAACAAGTGGTTTAAGTAAAGAATATCTAGGCGCAATTTCAGTCCATTTAATAACTGGAAAAAGTGTGGGAAATAAACCTTCATCAATTTTACTCAAACTCGTAAGGCCAGGTGAAATTTGGGAAACACCTGATAAAGAAGAACTCAGAATGCAATTTATAAAATACGATCCTATTCATGAAGAAGCAATATTGCGTTTCAACGGAGACATTGTTGATGATGATGATTATATCAGAGATGGTTGTCTCGTTTATGGATTAGAAAGAATATCTGTAAGTCATGAAAAAAGATATTTTCAAAGTCCTTTTGGTTATTTAAATCTAAATATTGCCCCAAGTTTTGTTGGGAAATGTAGATCTGAAGATTTTTCTTTTTCCGTTAAATCAATAGATAGTTCAATTAGTATAGATTCTGAAGTAAATAATATTGAGCAAGACATGACTGTTGTAGATCAATTTAACTTCCAAGTCCCCTATTCATCTTTCCAATTAGGTGATCTTTATGATGTGAATGTTGAGGTTCTCTATAAAAATGAGAATATTTACAATCAAGACATTAGGGTTAATAACCAAAAATGTAACCCGGGTAGTTTTGGATGTGAAATCCAAGTAGAATGCCAAAAAGATCCTGTGTATTTTCTAAGTGTTGAAGATGATATTTACAAAGAAGGGAAAGAGTTCAAAGGAGAATTGGTAGTTGCCAATAATAATGGATCTCAATGTGAAGCAACTCGTTTTATTATTGAACCCTATTTTTCATCAAATAGTGGGTGGGAAGATTCCGATTTTACAATAAGTAAAAAACTAGATACAAACGATCATTTTAAAAATTCTAGACTTTTTTATTTGAAACCTCTTAAAGCAATAAGAATACCATTTAAAGGTATCTTTACACAGAAGAACTTTAGTAAACCTCTTGTCATAAAACTTAAGCAAGATGAAAACTCAAAAGCATACAATATTTTTATAAATAAAACCAACTTTAATCAATTCGATTTAGATCATCATAAATTCGGACCTGAAAATATAAATGAGTTTCACAAAACGGGTATTGAAGTTAAGTATGATGCGAAGGCCTTCATTGAAGAAATAATGTATAAGCAATTTTTAAATAGAATTGTAGACAAAGAATCTCTAGATTACTGGCTTGGTATTGCATTACAGGATAAAATGACAAAACTAGAGCTATTTTCAAGATTTATGTATCCTGCCATTCATGAAGATCAATATAATAAAATGAATAACCGTACTTTTGTCTATTACATGTATCTCAGAATTCTAGGAAGGAAAGGTGAAAAAGCTGGCATTGACTACTGGACAGATGAACTGAATAAGGGAATGGATCGATTTCAAATGGCCAAGAATTTTGTTGGGAGTGAAGAATTTCATGAAAAAAATGCAAAATACAAGCTTCGGTAGTTATTTGATACCAGAGAAAATAGAAAGCATTATTTCAAAATCACCGACATCTACTTTATAGATTTTTGTTTTGGAAAGATTAAAGAGCGCTAGTAAATACTGCTTTCCCTTATTAAGACTAAAAATATACTCTCCGATGAATACTATTGCTTGAACAGGAAGTTTTACAATATCAAATATTACTCCAGGAATGGCCCCAACAATTGTTATCGTTTGCCTTATTCCTTTTTTATCTTCAATTATTGGAAATATTCCAAGTTTATCTAAGGCCAAACCTGTAATGAATACACTGGCCCTCGTTCCAATGATGGCCGTTCGAATGTGATTAAACTTAAGTCTCTCTAAGATTTCATTATCAATTTGACGCGGATTACCCTCATTGATAAGCCAATCTCCCTTAAACTCGGAGATAATGGTTTCTTTTTTTCCAATTTTAAGAATAGCTCTCATTTGAGAACAATCTTTAATTTCCACATGTTCACATGCGATATACAGATATTTATTTTTGTTCTTTAAAACGCTTCCTATTGGAAAGTGTTCCAGGGCCAGAATTGGACTTATGAGTGCAATTAATGAGATTACATAAATTATTTTCATGATTTATCCTTCACATTTAACTGAATAAATATATTCAACTCTTATTCTTTATGAGTCAAGAGATTAAAGGCATAAAAAGAATCAAACTTATTAAGTACATTTTAAATTTTTCATGTAAAAATTTTAAGTAATTTTCAAGTAGAGTATGTAAAAAATAACACTATTGTTTTTAAATCATCATAATATATTAAAATGAGCTATGAAACTAATTTTTAGCTTATTATTTCTATTTAATATATCTACTCTTTTATCAAATGAAGAGATTTCATATCCTCAATGTGAAAGACATTTTGGAAATATTTTATTCAAAGCAATTGATGATTTCTATACTAAATACCCTGAGTACAATCTTCAAAATCAAAAGATTGACACACAACTTATTGAAAAGTTTCTGAGTAAAAGGAACAAGAACCTAGGTCTTTCCCAATTTTTAGATATTAATAATATTACAATTTTAACAATAAAGGATTTATCTGAGTGGTTAGATCTCTCAGTAAAAAATGCTTCTGAGTTCTAAAAATGCAGAACAAGGCACAATGCTTGTCCAGATTGTAGAACATTTCACATATTATGCTGAAGAAAGTCAGCTGCTTATGAATAGTCACCCTCTAGTAAAAAAGGCACATAGAATATTTTTAGACCTAGCAGATGCATTTTCTTCACAAATTCCTAAATTCACTCCAAAACTAATAAGTATTCCAAAAAATGCATCTTATCAGGAAATTGATGAAGTCTTTGATGTATCCAATGAACAAGTCGCCTATTGGTCTTTAATTTCTTTAAAATTATATTTGGATCCGAATTATCTTAATGATTGGTTTTCTCGTATAAAAATACCAAATCAAAGTGATTATAATGAACTTCGCTATATCTCAAACACGATCAATCATGTTTTTCTCAATATTTTATCATCTCATATTTTTAAAAATAGAGTGAATGAGTTAGAGTATAAATTTATTAATTTTTACATTCAGGATATTCATCTAAATGGTTTAAATACTGGAAATTTATTAGGAATGTTAGAAATTTCAGATGTTCACGGAAGCAAATTTTTGAAAGTTCAAAACATCATAGCAAACTATCTCAATTCCTTTTATGAAAATAATATTAATGTACCAAGTATTTCTGATAAGAATAACTTCTACTCTATAAGAGATTTTTATAAAATGAAAAAGCTTTGGAAAGTTTCCCTTAGTTATGGATGGCAAAATCCTCTGAATAACGAGGATGGATTACACAGGCAAGAACTTATTGATTTTATTATCAAGAAAAAGAATTTTAAAAGGCCCACAATAGATATGGAAACTCGATTCATGCAATTATCGAAACAAGGTAAGACCCAACATGAAATTATGTCTATTCTTAGAGATGAGGGTTATTTCCAGTTTTAAATATAAGGTATTTAACTACAATGATATCTTTCTTTATGAGAGATAAATCCGTTAATCTATATATTGTTTAAATAAGAGTACTTTTTACCACACAATATTCGAATGCTTGCATGCCATGACAACTTTCGTTATAAGCAATGCTCCGGGGGAAAAGGTATGATTGCAAGAATTTTTAGAATTTTAAATTTCACTGAAATTTTAACATCACAGCATTTATTCGGCCAAAAAAAAAGTAAAACAAATGAGAGAACTCAAAATTTTATTGTGAATAACAAATGGTTTTATCCCAAAGAAAGAGCTGACTATCAAAATACACTCAATACCTTAAGAGCTGGCAGAGGTGATTTTAAATAATTGCCAGGCCAGTTTACAATTACTTTTTTTAAAACAGATATTCTGCCTTATCAAATACTAGGAGTGATAGTTTTAATATATTCCATATATTTTGTAAGAAACATTAAACTTGTATAAATATTAAACGAATCCCATAAAAAATTCACGACGGTCATCTAGGCCTTGAATCTTTATCAGAAATCTTCTAGTCTTATCCTATGAAGATTTTAAATATATTTGTGTTTTTTGTTTCTATTGTTTTTTGGGGATGCGACCGAAATCAAAGTGAGATACCTAAAAAATCAATTAAAAATCTGAAAAATACAGTTGCGCTTATTGAGGGTTTTGAATCAATTTTTTTGAAAGAACAAGGTATTGTAACTCAAGAATGTAATACAGATAAAATCCAGCGAATTGAAAGCATTCTAAAAAAGAATGAAGATGCATTTAGTTTTTTGAAAGATACCTTTGAATTTGAAACTATAGTTTGTTCTGACAGAGAAAATGATTACGATTTTAAAGAAATTTATCTTAATACTGATGATATAGACCAAAAGTTAGGTGAATATCTCCTAGAGGCATTTAAATCTAATTTAACATTCTATGATTTACTACTGAACTTAAGTGTTGGAGATCAATTTAAGTTCACAGAAAGTTTAGATGTCTTGAAAAATTATGAAAAGATTTTAGAACTGGCCAATACTTTTGAAAACAAAATAGGTAGACAAATTTTTTTCATGGAAGCACTTAAAATTGACCTCAATGATTCCAATGCGATCGAAGAGAAAATAACCAAAGATGTTTATGAACTTTCTGAAAATATTAATAAAGACTATGAACAGACTTTTTCAAAACAAATTGGATCTCAATCTGTCCAATTGGATCTCATGTATTCTCAAAATAAATTCACTACGGCCTGTGATATTAAATTAGTAATTGAGGCCATCAAGAGAATATCCTCCTTAAAAAAATATCATCAAGGACTAGATTTAGGAGAGTATAAAATTGTTTTTTCAAATCATGAATATGAATTAGACAACCAAGGGTTTGTGTTAAATTGTATGAACGCTGATACACTTGAGAGCTCTCTTAATATGTTCCTTGGTAATTTTTCACTTGAACAGTCGTATATAGATGCTTTTCTAGAGTGGACTCAATTATAAAATCTGGAGCTGATAATTTGGAGTTCAGTCCATGTCATAATGACTTGCAAATTTTTCTGGCATATTCCCAAAAGAATAATTTCCCAATTTCAGGGAGTTGTAGATCCTAACTTAGTTTTTTATGTTTTTACTCAATATATTCTCGTTATATGCAAAAATTTACATAAGATATTCAGTCATTACTAGAAACTTAAGAGGACCTTATGTGTGATGTATGCAAAATCAAGAACTTAAACCCCTATATTCTAAACGGTAATAAGCCAACACGACTTCAACAGAAATTATATCGTTTTTTTAAAGACAATGTGGCAAATTTAAGTTTATGCTACGTACATTCTATAGAGTTATTTGGACTCGGTGAGAGGCGTTTTATCACGAAATATCCTTATCTTGTGAGAGAGGTTACTTCAAAGACTTACACTCGAAACAATAAGGATTCCATGTTAACTCTTCAAGCAGCTTAAAACGTACGAGAAAACCTCGTTAAGTATATAAACCTTGTGTATTAAAAGTAAATTGTCGGGCCCATGAATATGGGCCCTTTTATTTTTCTAGAGTAAAGAAATTTTTGAATTCAAGTTTTGATTGAATAAATAATAAAACATTTCATCTTGAAAATAACTAAGACAAAATGCTAAAAACCAAATGAAAGTTTTCCAATCAAACGAGAATTTCCAAATACACTGCCATATTCAAATCCAAGTCGCATGACGAATAAATCAAGTTCGATTCCACCAAAAATATTCAAGTCACTGTCGCTCTTGTTGTAGCTTGTTGCAAAACTTAAAATAGAAGCAGTCCCGCTGTATTTAATTGTAGAATCAGCATTGACGTAACCTAGACCAAAGTAAGGTTCAATGAAGATAAGTTTTTTTGAAAAAACAAGTGAGTACTGCTGAATATCAGATTGCAACGTTACTTTAGATGTAAGACTCGATTCTGTTTCAGTATATTGTAACTCACCTGAAGCAAAATCTAATTTTAATTTTATATTAAATGGGATGGCCGTGAATACATCTGTAAAGGTCCATTTTAAACCAAGGTTAAAATAATCATATTTAAAATCTCCTACATCAATTGGAAGAATATTAACATCAACACCAAGACCAAAAGGCCCATGCAATTGAATAAGGGCATTTAAAATAGGAAGTTGATCAAATTTTTGTCCTCCAGCACTTGAAGTGAGACTTTTAATATTTGGAGCATCACTTAGACCGCCCACGGCACCTATTTGAAATCCAAATATTGTTCCAAGGCTCGATGCACCTGATACAGTAGTTGGAACAAAGCTTGTATTAACATCATTGAGAACTTTAGTTGCATCAGATTCTGTTAAATTTAATAAGGTAGGGGTTCCTGCATAGATATTAATAGATAATATGAGAGATAAAATTCCAAGTATTCTGTTCATTATAAAACTCCTTTTAGCTTTGTTCTTTCATTCCAACAATGACTTCATTAAATGACAAATTAGTATATTTTTTTATACCATCCGCGAGATATTTTATTATAAATAGTGTGACGACCATACAAGGCAGCATTATCACTATATAACTTTTCCACATCATATCAGAAATCTGTTCATTTAAAATTATACCCTTCTCATGAGCTGAAAGTCCTATTGGTAATTCAGTGAAAATATAGGAGGCGAGAGCAAAATTTAAAATTGCACTTAAAAAGAATGAAAAGGAGAGAAATATAGTAGACTTTCTCAAGTGTGAAATAAAATATTGTTGATTGCCATTGTCCAGTAAAATTTGATTAATCCTGCGTACATCCATTACCTTTTCATTGTACAACATAATTTCAATAAGTGGTCTTCCATAAAAAGCACTACTAAGGAAGAATACACCAAACATCAAAGGAAAGGCCGCTTCTTTTATCGCAAACCAGATACCACTAAGTTGATAAGCTGCAAACCCTCCAGTCATAAGGGTGTTTACTATCCCCATTATAGTTATAAAGTTCTTTTTTCTGAATTTGATATATTCTAGAAGGCCAAAACCAACGGGAATTGAGAGGGCAATGAAAAGTGTAATAAGCGAGGAGTTTTTTCCAAAATAAGGATTTAAATATGGAGTAAGTTTATTAAGGATAGTTACAGGTATGACAAAACTAAATAAAATGTTCGATATTGGTCCAAATTCATCTCTCTTTCCTTGTAAGTTTTCTAGATTTTTGATCTGGTCATTCATTTGCGAGTCTTTGTTAAGGTTTTATTAGCTAAATGTAAGAATTTGACAACAATTTAACATTGAGCAAATCTTTCATTTTTGTAATTATTTCAGTTCTAAAGGATGTTTTTGATTGTGTAAATATCCTATAGAACTTGGATTAAAAATTGAAGACATTGACATTCTTTACAATTCTTATTCTCGGTATAAATCAACTTAAAGCAGATACAAAGTTCAGCCGCTGTCAAAATGCCGCGTCTAAATTAATGATAGACGATATAGACAATGACACTATGCGAGCTATTGATGATTTTTATTCAAACGAAAATTCAAGATTTTTCGATAAATCGCTAGAAAAAAGAATTTGGCCTATAGGCACACGTCTTTACACTACGGATAATTTAAGATTGCCAAGTCTTGCCGAAAGCGGTCTGGATTCATATGTTAAACTTTTTCACTTAGAAGAATCCACAGATCAGTATGAAGAATATGTTGGAAAAATTGGTATTGGTATAGTTTCTGTGCGTATCTTTGAAAAAAATCAACAGACGCATGTTCAAAAGACACTTGAGCTTTATAACTTCCTTGAACAAAAAGGTATGAAGACCGCACAAATGTTCCATCGTGAGAAAATTGAAAATGGCAATATAGTGATTATCAAAAATTACATTCCCGGGCCAAGACCAGAAGATCTCATTTCTCTTATGAACAAAAAGCAATTGACCAAGGATCAAATGACAAACAGCTTTAATGCTTTAAAATTTACATACCATGAACTAGCTACAAACCTCATTTCAAACTCTAGCGTAAGAAACGAATTTTTTCACCATGCAAATAAAATTTTAGATCAGGCCATCGATGCGCTCGACGAAAAGCATTCTGAAGCCTATTGGAACAAGATTCTTAATAAAATTGATTCTCTCTATCTTTATTATTTTCCAGGAGACTTACCACCAATAAGTGTTCATGATTTTAAATATTATGAAGGTGAATGGATCTTAAGCTCCATTTAATCTCTTTTTCTTAAATATTGGTCTACCTACTTCAACAAGCATGTGGATTTAATCTTATTGCTTCTTCAAAGTTTTGCTTATAATCACCAATACTTGGCCATCCATACAATTGACCTAAAATTTTATGGTCGTGGAAGTAAGAACCAAATCCAAGCACAATAGATGCTCGGTTGCTAACATTTGGATATTATTCCATTATTGATTTCACAAAAAATCTGTACTAAAAACATATTTTTTTACATAATTCATAAAATAGGCAAATAATTTATTATAATATTAAAATATATGCATTTTTATTAAATAATATTCTGTTTTATTCCGTTTTTGTTATATATTTCCAATATAACCAATGAGGAGAATGAATATGTGTGGAATTTTAGGTGTTTTAGGTAAAATCGATGCGCAAGAGGCCCTTGCTGAATCTCAAAAACTCTCTCATAGAGGACCAGATCAAAGCGATTTTTATCAGTCTGCTTCTGGAGCAATCCTGTGCCATGAAAGGTTATCAATAATGGATCCAGGGCACGGAAAACAACCTCTACCAGGTCCTGAAGGTCTTCATGTCATCCATAATGGTGAAATCTATAATTACTCTGAACTCGAAAAGAAATATTTTTCAGATAGAAAATTTCACTCAACATCTGATTCAGAAGTAATTCCACATATGTATGAAATGTTTGGGCCAAAATGTGTTGATATGCTAGATGGCGTCTTTGCTTTCATCATTTTAGATGAAAGAGAAGATGAAGTTAAATTCTTTGTGGCCAGAGATCCAATCGGTGTTAAGCCACTTTATTACGGAGAAGATAGAGAAAACAGAATGTGGTTTGCTTCCGAATCAAAATCTCTAATGGCCCATTGTATAGATATAAAAGAATTTCCTACAGGCCATTACTATACTAAGGAAACTGGTTTTATAAAATACTATGAACCTAAATGGGCCCAAAAAGAACAGAAGCTAGGACCTGAGAAAATTAAAGATTCTCTAGAGGCCGCAGTTAGAAAGAGACTCATGAGTGATGTTCCACTAGGAGTACTTCTTTCAGGTGGACTTGATTCAAGTCTTGTCACTTCTATTGTAGCTAGAGAAATGAAAAAAATTGGCAAAAAAGTCATGTCTTTTAGTGTCGGACTTGCAAAAGGTTCAAAAGACTTAGAGCTCGCGAGAAAAGTTGCTGAGTTTTGTGGAACTGATCATCACGAGGTCATTTTCACACCTGAGCAAGGTTATGAAGTGATCAAACAACTCATATGGAAAGCGGAAACCTATGATGTAACCACGATACGTGCAGCAACTCCAATGTATATAATGTCAAAATACATTGCTAAGCAGGGAGTTAAAGTTGTGCTTTCAGGAGAAGGTGCCGATGAAATTTTCGGAGGATACCTCTATTTTCATAACGCACCAAGCGTAAAGGATTTCCATGATGAGTGTGTACGGAGAGTTAAAAGACTTCATACTTCAGATGTTCTACGTGCTGATAGAGCGACAATGGGAGCAAGCGTAGAGGCGAGAGTTCCCTTTTTGGATAAAGAATTTCTTGAAGTGGCCATGGGTCTTGATGCTCAGTATAAATTTAGTGGTGGTAAAGTAATTGAAAAAAAGGTTTTAAGAGAGGCCTTCGATGACAAAAAAGATCCATATTTACCGGATGAAATACTTTGGAGGCAAAAGGAACAGTTTTCTGATGGTGTTGGCTATACATGGGTAGATACGCTTAAAGAAATCGCTGAAAAGATTATTACGGATGAAGAATTTGCTTCTAGTGAAATTCTCTATCCTCACAATACACCTTCTACAAAAGAGGCCTATATGTATAGAAAGATTTTTAGCGAGCTTTTTACACACAAGGACTCTGATCGTCTTGTACATAAATGGCTTCCAAGATGGCAAGAATATGATCTCGACCCTTCAGGAAGAGCAAATGCTGTTCACAAGGTTTCCTATCATGAAGTTGATAAAGTTAAAGACTACGAAGCAAAAAGTGGGAAAGAAGATCTTTCTTTGAAAGAAGATCATTACGATTATTCAAAAGCTCTTTAAAATAAATTTATAAGAAAAGGCCATCCTTAAAGATGGTCTTTTCGTATATATCTAGGCAACTTTAATGTCTTTATCGCTGTGAAGAAAATCTTGAGTTAAGGCATCGATAAATCTTTCCCATGCTTGAGGGGTGTTGGCCTCTATTCTAAGTCCAAGATTATGATTGGGCCCTAACCAAACTGGTCTGGCCTCAAGTGTTGCATATTCGCCTTGAGAAAGGCCAATTTTGAGTTTAATTTCCTTTGCGTTCATTAGGGTTGCAAGAATTTGATTATCAAGAATACTTAGGCCCATTCCATAATTTGAAACATTAAATATTCTTATCTGCTCAGACACAAATGATTTTCCATCCGCTTCAATATAAAGAACAGGACAAGTAACTAAGAATCTCGCTTCTTTTCTCAAACAGGTTGCTTCATCTACAAAATGCGAAAGAACTCTTTTGTACTCATCAAAAAACAAAGCATTTTGGATTGTTTTCATATCATCTGGTTTTAGCTTTGATGATTCTGAACTGTTAAACATTTTAATATAATCGTCGAGCATTAATGGATTCAGAACAAAATCAAATGCTTTATGAATATTTCTTTTTGGAAAAATATAATTTTCATCGTATTTTTTATCAATGAGAAAGTTAAATAAATTTTTATTCTCAGGACAATTATAGAAAATGTCGGCCAAATAGGTATTCAGGCCTGTTGTTAAATCAACAAATACAGGAACTCTTTTTCCTTTAGGAGAAAATCTATATACATTAGGCGTCGGCGCAAGTAATCTAGCATCCCAGTAGAAATGATTTGCTTCAATTTCTTCTTCATGAAGAGCATAGATCAATAGATCAACTCCTGTATATTGGTTTGAATATTGAAATACAAATTTTATCAGTGGAAAATAATACTTTTGAACAACTCCTCTTTTTTCTTTTTTGATCGCAACAGTAGTAATTTCTCCAATCCTTTTTCCAAGCCCCCTCAAATGTCGGGCCTCCCAAACTTCTTCTATGGGTAGGCCAAATGCACCATCCAGGTGATGGGCCATTGTTGCTATCAACTCTCCATTTTCTAGCATCATAATGAATGAAGTTGAGGGCAGAGTATTAAATTTAGTTACGAGATCCTGTCTACTTGGCATTTCAAAATATTCAATCATTAAATTAATACATTTGTTTATTTCATTTTCAGTCTCTGCAATTTTGAATTGAATAGAAGTATCAATTGTTTCTGGTAAATATATGCGTTTTAAAAATCTTCTTTCATAAAAATAATCAGAAAAAGGTATATAGTGATAAAAAATATCCTTTAAAAAACTTGTAAATTTACTCATGAAAGACCCTCATTTTACTTGAATAAGTCTATATTAACTTAGAATTAGCTCAACAAGAATTAATTAGATATTCACAATTCAAGCATTTGATATTATTAAAATGATATTGAGGCCAATTCAAAATGTAAGTGCCAATATTTTTGGTCAGTTAGATTCACTTAAAAAAATCAATTTTACTCAGTCATTCATTTACTTCTAAGCTACTGAAATATTTAATACACAATCAAAATATATTTATTGAAAATTATTCAAAAAATATGTCTCAATAACCGAAAAATTCCAGAGGTGGAAATTGCTAGAACATTTAGAAATAATAAATCAAGTTTACAGTTTATTTAAATCTGGAAAAACAGATGAATTGAAAATCTTACTTTTCGAACATCCTGAAATTTACTTGGATGAATGCAATTATGCTCTCCAATTTGCATGCCAACAAGTTGATTTAGATTTTTGTTATTTTTTACTTTCTCTTGGGTCTTCTCCAAACCTTGATGAAAAAAATATTTCTTCACCACTCATTGAGGCCGTAAAAGTAAGAGATAAAGACATCATCAGCCTGATGCTTTACAGTGGAGGAGATCCAAATCTGGCCACAAAATTAAATGACACTCCATATACTATTGCTAAGGGACTTGAAGACGTTGATGATGAAATATTTCATTATTTAGAGTTGTCAGAAGAAGAAATTTCCCAAAGAGTAAGAGGGTCTTACCAAGACGAAGAAGCAATCAATAGAGTTAAAGGAAGAATAAATAAGGATGAACATAAAGAAACTGTGAGTGGTGAGATCGAAATTGATACTTCTAAAACCGTAGTTAAAGGAAGTAAACTTAAGTCCGATGATATCGTAAGATTTCTCCATCAAAAAGATGAATTCGACAGAGAATTAGCAATACTTAAAAAAGAAAAACTCATTGCAAAAAAACGCAATTTACAAAGTTTGATTCATAATTCTGATCAAGTAGCTAATAGAATTAAGAAGGCCATTAAAGATAATCAAATTACTGGTAATAGTTTTTTAGATGACGTAGATATTGGTCTAGGGCATGTTGAACATGATCCATTTGATGAAGATAGAACATTAAAGACTGAGAAGTCTAAAAATCTTTCTGAATATATTTATTCACAAGATACTGAGATCGATTCTCAGGAAAATGATCATAATCCCTTTGAAGAAAATAACGATATCAATCTTAAAAGCAAAAACAAGAAAAAGAAAAACTTTCTTCAAGCAGATGAAAAAGAAGATAAGGGACGTACACCATTTTTGTTAGCTGTTCAGAATGGAAACATAGAGGAAGTAAATTCATTTTTAGAAGATGGAGTAAATCTTGAAGTGAAAGATTATGATGGAATGACTGCACTTATGATTGCCATTGAATGCAATCATATTGAAATTTTTAATCTCTTACTCCCAAAATACAAAAATCTGAATACTAAAAATAAAATTGGTGCTAATCCTTTGATTATTTCAGTCATGAATAATCGTTTAGAAATGATGAATATTCTACTAGCAAGAGGCGCTAAAAGAGATTCAAAAATTAAGGGTCAAACAATTCTCATGCTTGCTTCTACATTAGGATATTTAGATATAGTCAAAGAGCTCGTCTATAAACATAAATTCAATATTTTTACAGACAAAGACTTTAAAGGACGGACTGCTGTTGATTATGCAAAAACAACTCGGCAAATTGCCATATTACAATTCTTTGTAGATTATAGTAATCAAAAAAAGGAGGCCTCATAATGAATGTTGCCATTAGAGTTAAGGAATCCTTTATAAGTGACTATTACAAAATCTTTAATAGAGGGGAAAATACCTTTATTTCCCTCTATGGAGTTCTCCCTGAAAGTGTTCCTTCCTCTTTTGACAATGAAATCAAACATATAATTCATAACCCAGTGGATGTTATTGTTAATTGTTTTTTTCTTGAGAAGATGAATACTAATTGGTTATCGTATCTTTCAACATTGCAAAATATTCTTAAAGACATTGGTGGAGAGCTTATTTTTATTCATATTTCTGAAGAACTTAAAAAATCCATCTCTGAAAACATGAAAATTAGACATGAATATGGAAGTTTTATAGAAGCTACACATGACAAACTTGAAAGGAGTGATTCTCCAAATAATTTTATAAGTTCATTTATTCACTCTACACAAAAAACTATGTTCATTCAGGCCCACACTCCAGTACTTCGCAAACAATTTAAACTAAATACCGAGCATAGTTTTCCACAGGAAATAAATGGGTATACAATAGTCGAATTCAGCAATTTTGTCTTAGTTATAACTCTTTCATTGGATAAAAAATTATATCTTGAAATAGTTTCAAACATGCTTGGAGAAGAAGTTATAGAAATAAACGATGAAAACAAAGATGCTGTTGCTGAGCTTATGAATATTATTTTGGGAAATACAAGAGGTCTACTTGGAGACGACCATGGACTCAATGTATCAATACCGGTTGCAAATTTAGGTCTGCGTTGGCCTCTGATTCACTATACTTTTCAAGATAAAGAACTCAATCTTCTCAGTGGTGGAGAAGTATACTCTTTACCTTTCGCTTCAAAAAACGGAGACTTTGAGATCAATTTTTGGGTTTCAGAAAACGACCGTGTTCATCTCTTTAATCTCATTAAGAAAATTTAGATTTTTTTATTTTATAATCTCTCTATTAAATAGTTTGACATATCAAACTATTTAATAGAGAACACCGGAATACTTAAAAAGCTAGAAGAGATGATCAGAAATATTGTTTGTACATTTTACTTAATTATTTTAACTGTATCATTACAGGCGCACGATATACCTGAAAACCATATCGAATTGCTTGAAAAAATACAACAATATATCGGTGATATTCATGAATATGGACCAAGTGCCACCATTCAGACTCCAAGTATAAGATTAGTTAAGTTTGAAAATGACACTTTGGCCATACCTGAATCATCCTTAGCACATATCATTTCAATTATGTTTGATGACTATATCCAAAAAGCTGAGAGTCATTGTCATTGCCATCACCACCATTTAAAAGAAAATAAAGAAATATACGTAAATAAAATATTTAAAAACATAGTTAATTATTCTGTATTTGTTGTAAAAAACAGCTGGCGAGTTATTCCTGGTGCTTTTAATTTAGTTGAAGACATTATATTAACCGAGTCTGTAGGCATTAGAAGATTCAAGTGGATTTATCTAATGGTATCGGCCATAGGCGAAACCATTGACTGGTTAGTCATTCACCCTTTTATTCCCTTCCCAACTCCTATTTGTAAGGCCATTACTGTAGCGGCCAGAATGGCAGGTAAAAGAAACAAAGAATTTATTGGAACGTTTATGAACTATGCTGGTGGTAACGCAACATTAGTAGATTTACTGAAAGTTCACATTGCAAGACAAGAATATCGGAAACACTACCGAGAACTGGCCTACGGAGTAATTCTCAAAGATCGTTTTTATGGCCTTAAAGGCCAACCACGAAGTGAAAAATCCAGATTGCAGTTCAGAGCATTGGCCCATAACTTAGGCGTCAAATTAGGTATAAATCATGATCACCTGATTGCATTTCCTTCCCACCACTATCAATCCTTTAAAAAATGGTGGAAAAATTTAAAAACTTATAATTATGCAAGATACCATTTCCCAAACAATGGTCTTGAAGTCTCATCTAAACCAATCTCTCCTTTCAGTGATATTGATCTCATTTTAAAAACCAAAGATTCAAATAAAAGACATCTCATTATTGATAGACATATTGAGGCCCTCAATCTTATTTTTGATATGATACAAGAAACAATACGTGATCAATATAAAAATAAAAAAATGCTCAGTTTTTCAAAAACTATCAAAATCCTCAACTCCCTTGGAGGTCTAGGAAATGCTATTGATGCCTACAAAATGAACCTCATTTCATACAGTGAGTTAACTCTAAAAATGGGAAAAACTCCAAATATTAGTGCTGAAAATTTTAAAAATCATTTAAAACTCATTTTAAGCGATGCCAAACTCTTTACTGACTATATAAAACTTGAAAGTGCCAATAAAACTGGCCAATCTAAATTGTTAAAAAAACTCATAGACATGAATGTCAACGATCTAGTCACAGAGATAAAAAGTCACTCCAAGTACCAGTATTGTAAGATAAATGCCCTTCTCTAAATCGACCAAAATTTCAACATTTAGATTGAGCAAAAAAATCTTTGAAAATTGACTTTTGTCAAAAAAAATTCCTCCTATACTAAAAAATAAGTTGAAGTTGCCCACCTTTTACATGTAAATTGAGGGCCCTACCAAAGGATTAAAAATATGGATATAAAACCTCTAAATTCTTACATTCAAAATCTAACTAAACCACTTGTTATTGCCGGGCCATGTAGTGCAGAGTCTGAAGAACAGGTTATGGCCGTTGCTCGAGAGGTAAAGAATATTGAACAAGTAAAAATATTTAGGGCCGGGATCTGGAAACCTAGAACAAGACCTGGAACATTTGAAGGCGTTGGAAGCTTAGGACTACCTTGGCTCAAAAAAGTAAAACATGAAACGGGACTCCTCGTCTCTACTGAAGTCGCAAACGCATGGCATGTGGAAGAGGCCCTCAAACACGATATTGATATTCTCTGGATCGGTGCAAGAACTACAGCTTCTCCATTTGCCATTCAAGAAATTGCTGATGCAGTTAAAGGAACAAATATTCCAGTTTTTGTAAAAAATCCTATCAACGTTGATCTGGCCCTTTGGATTGGGGCCCTTGAGAGACTCTATAATTGTGGTATTACTAAAATGGCCGCAATACACAGAGGCTTTTCAGCTCCAGATAAAACTAAATACAGAAACATGCCTCTTTGGAGAATTCCAATTGAGTTGAAAAGAAGACACCCAAATATTCCTATCATCTGTGATCCAAGCCATATCGCAGGAAATAGATCACTCGTTCCAGTTGTTTGCCAAAAGGCCATGGATGTCAACCAAGATGGACTAATGATAGAAACACATTGTGATCCTAACAATGCCATGAGCGATGCTGCTCAGCAAATTACTCCTTCTTCACTTCGTGAACTCCTAGGAGGATTAAGTCTTAAAACAGAACGTTCTGATGATAAAGACTTTGAACATCACCTAGAGGAATTGAGAGCTAAAATTGATAGAATAGATCACGATCTACTAGAAGTTCTTCAACAAAGAATGGAGGTTGTGGAAAAAATTGGTGAGGCCAAAGCAGAATGTAATATTACTGCTCTTCAACTAAGCCGAATGGATGAATTGCTAATTGATAGAATGAGACAAGGTGAATCTCTTGGTTTGAGTCCTGAGTATATCAAAGAACTATACAATGTGATCCATGAAGAATCTGTTCGAAAACAAACTCGAATTATGAGCAATAAAAAGAAATAAAAGTAAATCTATGTCCACAAAAAATGAAAATAATCTAAAAGGACTCTCTAAGAGAGTCCTTTCTATTTCACCATCTAAAAGTGTAGGTCTTGCTGGCATCGTTGCAGAACTCAGAAGAAATGGTGAACAAATAATTGGTCTCAATGTTGGTGAACCAGATATTCTACCACATAAAAGTGTATCTGAAGCTATAAAGAAGGCCATTGATGATGGCCAGGTTAGATATGGAGAGATTAAGGGACTACTTCAACTAAGAGAAAAAATCATTCAATATGAAAATGACAATCTATCGACTGATTTTGACATTGAGAATGTTTTTGTAGCTTATGGCTCAAAACAAATTCTCTATTTGCTTTTTCAATGTCTAATCGAAGAAAGAGATGAAGTAATAATTCCAGCACCATATTGGGTGACCTTCCCTGAAAGTGTAAAACTTGCAGGAGGGACTCCGGTAATTGTTCCAACTAAAGATCATCAATTGGACATCGATCTCATTAAGAAGGCCATAACTCCAAGAACAAAGGCCATCATAATAAACACACCAAACAATCCCACAGGTGCTGTATATGGCAAAGAATCGCTGAAACAGCTTTTAGATCTTGTCAAAAAAAATGGTCTGTATCTAATTTCAGATGAAGCTTATGAGCACTTGAGATATGATGGAGTGTCCCCCTATTCTCTATATGGATTAGATCCAAGGGCCAAAGATAATTTAATCATTGTAAAAACATTTTCAAAAAACTTTTGTATGACCGGAGTTAGAGTTGGATATGTATTTGCTAACCCCGAGATTATTAAAAATTTGAGTTCACTTCAATCTCATGCAACTGGAAATGTATGTGACTTTACGCAAATGGGTGCGATCGCTGCTTTAAATCTGCCTAAAAGTTATTCATCTGAACTTGTTGCTATCATGAAAAAAAGACGAGATTTAGCATTTGAGTATTTCAGTGAGTTTTTTGATTGTATTTTGCCTGAAGGGGCCTATTATTTATTTCCTAATATAGATAAGTACAAAGAACAATTCAAGAATGACATCCAAATGTCCGAATATATTCTGAAAGAAGCAAAAGTGGCCTTACTACCAGGGAGTGCTTTTGGAGCAGAAGATCACCTTAGGATTTCCTTCTCTGTGAGTGAATCTCAACTTGAATTAGCATATAAGGCCTTAAAAAGGATCTTCTAATGAAAATTGGAATTATTGGAATTGGTCGACTTGGTGCCCTTATTGCGAGATATCTTTCACAGGACTTTAAAATAATTGCCTATGACCAAAATTATTCTGCTCCACTTGCAAAAAAAATGGGCATTGAGTGGGGAGAGTTTGATGAAATTTGTGAACAGAAAATTATTATTCCTATTGTTCCCATTTCAGCATTTGAAAATGTCATTCGAGAAATGGCTCCTAAATTAAAACCTGGTACTCTCGTTATAGATGTTTGTTCGGTTAAAATTCTTCCTTCTGAAATAATGTTGAGGTATCTTCCACAACACACACAAATACTGGCCACTCACCCAATGTTTGGGCCAGATAGTGCAAAAGATACACTATTTGGAAAAAAAGTTGCCCTTTGTCCAATAAGAATAGAATCTGAAATATTAAATAATTTAAAAAAATATCTAGCTAACAATTCTATAAATGTAATTGAAACGACACCAGATAAACATGATCAAGAAATTGCCCATTCTCTTGTCCTGACGCATTTCATTGGTCGAGCACTCATTGACTATGATGCCAAACCTCTTGAAATAGATACACTTGGATATCGAAGATTAATGAAGATTTTAAAAACAGTTGAAAACGACACTTGGCAATTGTTTATAGATATGAATAAATACAATCCATATGCCGCAGAAGTACGTACAAATTTTTTAAAAGCATTGAGTAATATTAATGAAAAAGTCGGATAAATTGTTGAAAGTTGCATTTCAAGGTACTCGTGGTGCCTATAGTGAGATGGCATTAAAAAAATTCTTCTCTCATCATGATAATATTGAAGTTCATGGATTTGACTTGAGTGAGCATGTATGTGAAGCAGTAAGAGATGGAGAAGTAGATTACGGGATTTTACCTGTCGAAAATAGTATTGTAGGTAGTGTAACAATAAATATTGATATGTTTTATGAATATCAAATTTATGCAATTGGTGAAGTCTATTTAAGAATTAATCACTGTTTATTGGGATTGCCAGGGGCCAAAACTGAAGAGATAAAAAAAGTCTATTCTCATCCGATTGCCCTTGGTCAATGTCGTGATTTTCTTACCCGACACAAAATTGAATCCGAATATTTCTATGATACTGCTGGTGCTGCAAAAATGCTTTTTGAAAAACAAGATTCCCAATTGGGGACTATTTCATCGAGCTTGTGTTCTGAAATTTATGGATTAAATATTATTGAAGAGGGCATTCAGAAAGTAAAAGAAAACATCACACGTTTTTTAGTTTTTGTAGACAAGCATAAAGTTATTCCTGACGTAAGAAAAGAAAAAACATCTCTGGCATTCTCTACTAAACATCATCCTGGAGCTCTTTTGAATTGCCTCCAATCTTTTGCTTCCCACAATATAAATTTAACCAAATTAGAATCTCGACCAATTATAGAAAATCCATTTGAGTATATTTTCTTTGTGGATTTTTCATCATCAATTGACGACAAAAATGTGAAAGATTGTTTAAATGAACTTGAAAAAGATGCCAAGGATATTAAAATCCTAGGAAGTTATCCAAAAAATCCAAGTATTTAACATTGTAAAAGTATTTCTGTCGGCCACTAAAGTTTTGAAAGAATTTATCCGAGAAGTTCTTGCTATAACACTTTAAGGAGTCTGGCCATGGGTCCAAATTTTAAAAATCAAGATCATACTAAAGCTAATTATCGAGGTAAATGCATGTATCTGCTGATGCTAATTAAAAGTATTAATCCAAAAGTATGGGAAAGATTAAGTGCACCTTTTCAAGGTACTCCTAATGATCAAACATGGGCCTTTTATCAGAAACTAATAGCAGAATATAAACAACTTCAAAATAATAATGGTAAAGATCTAGGGCCAGTTGTGATGCAAGACCAAACTATTCCTAAAGTACAAGAACCAAAGAAGCCCAAGGGAAAAGATGCTGAAACCAAAAATAAATTTTACAAGAACGTTGAAAAGAAAAAAGAAGAAAAATTAGCTAAATCAGTTGATGAAATAAAAGAAGAAAAAAATATCAAATCTCCTACTAGAAAAAAGACTAAAAAAATTACTAAGAAAACTGTATCAAAAAAAGTTGCAAAGAAAACGGCCAAGAAAAAAGTCGCTAAAAAAACAGCAAAGAAAAAAGTAGCAAAGAAAACTGTAACCAAAAAAGTTGTAAAGAAACCTGTGAAGAAAAAGGTTGCTAAAAAAACTGCCAAGAAAAAAATTGTAAAAAAAACAACTTATAAAAAAGCTGCATAATAAAATACTAACTCTTTTCTGAAGATATTTCTCTATGATTCTGGGTCCAGGTAATTTTCGAGACTGTTAGTCGCAGAGGAAATTATTTTAAAAATTTTTCCTCTAATTTTTCAACCATTTCAAGAAAATCTTTTGGCCCAATATATTCATTTTTATCCATAACTTTATGATAAACGTGTGAAGAGTTTTTTATAATATCCTCATCTGCATAACCAGTGAGTATAATTCTAGTTGTATTGGGATTGAGGGCCATAACTTCTTCAAGTATTTCAATTCCATTTTTCTCAGGCATTTTGAAATCACTCAAAATTATATCTAATTCATCAGAATGCTCTTTTAAATATTTTAAAGCAGGGCCAACTTTTGTGAACGCTTTTACGTTAAAATACTCATCTAGCTGATCTTCAATCATTTCAACCAGATCTTCAACATCATCAATTAGAAACAAATTTCTTTTCTTCAACATTATTCAATCCATTGTTACATGCTTTTATAAACTCTTTAAATGTTAAAATAAACGTCGTACCAACATTTTGAGTACTATCAATATCAACATCAATTTTATTATTTTTGATAATCGTATTACAAAGATATAAACCTACTCCAGTACCTTTCTCCTTAGAAGTTCTAATTTCCTTAAAAAGGCCATCTTGTATATTTTTATCAATCCCTTTTCCGTTATCTTTAATTTTTAATTGTACAAACCCCGCAATATTATATTTACTTTCAATTTTGATTAGACCTTTTCTATCCTCTGGTATTGCCTCAATTGCATTTTTTATTAGATTACTTAATAATTGATTTACTTCTGCCGCATTTCCTTTAATTCTAGGTATTCCTTCCTGAAGTTCACTAACGATTGTAACATGAGATGGTTTTAAATAATCAAGAATATGCAGCGATGTCTCAATTTCATTATTTAAATCATATTCACTCTGTTCACTTGCTTGAAAACGAATATAAGATTTGAGTTTATTAATGTGATGTCTCATCTTTTCTATTGATGAATTCATTATTTTTGATTTTTTATTTCTTCGTGGTGCTTGAGTATCTATTAAATCCAAATTTTGATTATAAATTTTTAATTGCTGTTCTAAATCATCGATATATCTATTAAACCAGGATAAACCACTCGAAAGTGCCAGAAGTGGTGAGCTTAGTTCATGACTTACTCCCGCTACAATTTCTCCTAAAACATTCATTTTTTCGCTTTTAATTAATGAGCTCTGCTGGTCTTTTATTTTCTTATTTGCACTGTCTAAATCATTATTTAATGTAATCAAGTTTTTTTGATACTGCCGTAATTTAATCATATTATTAACTCTGGCGAGTAATTCTGTTGGATTAAATGGTTTATTGATATAATCATCGACTCCCATTTTCAGTCCCATAAGCTTCAAATCATAATCCATTTTTGCTGTTAACAAAATAAATGGAATTCTAGAAAAACGAAAATCATTTTTAACTTTTGCACATAACTCATTTCCAGACATATTTGGCATCATCACATCAGAAATGATAATATCTGGTATTATTTTTTGTATTTTATTCCAGGCATCCAGTCCATCACGAGCAGTGAAAACTCTATGTTGTTCACTTAAAAAGACCTTTAAAAACTTTCTTAGCTCTATGTTATCTTCAACAACTAATATCGTTCCATGTACCTCATTCGGTTTAGAATTCGTACGAATTTGATGACTTTCATCATATTGGATTGAAGAATTCTCAATAATCTGATCATCTTCTAATAGGCCGTTTTCATAAGAAAAATCCTTTATAATTGAATTCTCAATTAGATTTTGATCAATTTCTTGTAGTAACTCGTTTATTTTTAAGTTCTTGTAATGATCTTTACCCTTTTTAAAAGTGAGGATCATTTTCGTGCCTTGGTTAAGATCACCTTCAATCTTTATTTCCCCATGATGAAGTTCAGTATATTCTTTCACCATCGCAAGACCGATACCGGTACCTGCAAATTCTCTCGTTTCAGAACCATCAACTTGGGAAAATCTCTCAAAAACTTTCGAGTGCAATTCTTTAGGGATGCCAGTTCCATTATCAGCTACGATTATTTGAAATTCGTAATCATTTTTATCTTTGATAATGATATCAATATGCCCGCCAACAGGAGTAAATTTAAAGGAATTTGAAAGTAAATTAATAATGATTCTTTCAAATTTTCTAATATCTAAAAATAAATTTGATTGCGCACACTCTTTTTTAAAATCAAGTGATATTTTCTTCTTCATTAGAGCTGATCTCATAGTAGATAAACATATCTGAATTGCTTTTTCGACGTTTATAGGTGATATATTCAATTGAGATTCGTTAGCTTCCAATTTTGAAAATTCTAAAAATTCATTAATTAATGAATAGAGTTTAATTAAGTTTTTATGAATCACATCTATATGCTCGACAACAGGTTGTGATAATTGTGATAAGTATTTTTCTCTAATTAAATCAAGAGGAGCAAGGGAAAGAGTTAGTGGAGTGCGTAACTCATGTGAAATATTGGCAAACATCTGAGTTTTAAGCTTATCAAGCTTCTTTATTTCAGATAAAGCATGGGTTAAGTCGACAGTTCGTTCATTAACTTTGTTTTCAAGCTGTTGTCTTTCTTCCAAAAGTGCAGAAAAGTTTTCTATATTTTGTATTGCAATTCCTGCCTGATTGGCCATATTGGCCATTCCAATATGATACAAATCACCTTTAACTATTCTTGAATAAAATTTCCTTTTTGACTCACTATTGCCACACAAAAACACTGAGGTTATTTTTTTATTTTCATTTTTACTGAGTGGGATTGCTAAAAATTCACAGAGATCAATTGTCTCTAAAAAAATTTTCGCATCATTATTTTTACAATGATATGATTCAAAATATTCATTATTGTTGTGTAAATAATCTGAAACAAAATTAGGCAATTCGAGCCCTAAAAACTCAATATCGTTCTCTTCGTAGTATCCAAACTTATACTTACAAATTAACGTTCCATTTTCTTCGACAAAAAACAAAGATCTTTGTACGTTTATATCATTTTCAATGAACTCACCTATTACTTTGTACAGATCTTCTTTTTTCTTAAGAGAGGAAAATTTATTACCTAATTTATGTAGAGACTTATAAATTCTCATCTGGGCATCTAATTGTTCTTGAAACCTATAAAGTGAACTTTCCGTTTTGATGAGCTTATGGACTTGTTCAGAAAGAAGCTTATTTGTTTTTTTCAACTTCTCATTTTCGACAGTTAAATTTTCTAAAAGTAAATTATTATCTTCCAAATTTAATCTTCTTTTTTATAAAGTGCTAAAATGACAGCAGTATAATTATGAAAAAAGTTTTTATTATTAACAGGTGCAATTTCACCGAATGTATAAAAACCTGACCATGCATTTTCACCCTTAATATTAGATTGAAAGTTTCTTACGATATTTTCTTTTTTTTCATGATTCATTATCATTTTACCTCGGCCAGCACAGTCAAAATGAAAAATGGCAAGGGGTTCACGTCCTCTAGATTTTTTAGTAATGGATTTAATCATTGTTTCAACTCCATTTTCTATTCTTTCTTGATCTCTTCTTGCCATCCAAACTTCCTGCCCCTGTTGAACTTCTGAAGAAAGTGTAACTGATCCATCGGAATCGTTTTTTGCAGGAATAAACCTAATAATAAATTCGTCATAATCTTTTGAGATATCTTCATCGGCCTTAAAACCAAGGCAAATATTTGCAACTGCACTTTCCCAGTTATCAATATCACTTGAAGTCAAATATTCTTTTAAAACATCTAAGATTGGTCGATGATCCATTTCAAAGATAACATTACCCTTACACTTTGTTATTGTTCTTACTTCTCCAATAGGTGAGCAACCATGAGTTACATCCCATAATAGATCAACGTTTCCCTTTAAAATTGTGGCTACAATAGAATTTGAAAAAGATTTTCCATTACAATACTGAAATGTTTTCTTCATCAAAAAATTATCGCCAGTTAATCCTCCAAATAAAGGTAAAATATTTATTGAAGTATTTTCATATCCTCTTTTCAGAGCGTCATAATTACATGTAAGTCCTTCCGGAAACAAAAAAAGCGCTTTTGCATCATTTGAAAATTCTTCTGCCCAAATTGCAATATTCTTCCCAATTTCTTCATCATTGTTATGAAGGTTTTCAAAATATATATTCTCAAATAAAAGCTCATCTCCAGAATATACGAGAACTGAAATTGCAAAATTTTCTTCATTAGTGAAGTCTGGCCCAATGACACCAACCCCAGAACATCCAGAAAAATGAGCTCCATCTAATTCTTGAGATAATAATTCTACTAAAAGCTCCTGATCGTAACCCACTGTTGAGTAGACAAATGCAAAATCAACCTTGTCAATGCCAGCATTTTTTTTCGCAAGACTAACAGACTGTCTAACTGCTTCTTTTATGTTTTTGCTTTTACTAACTCCTGCTCCAAAATAGATGGACATAGCTCCTCCTTGAATATGTACTTTTATATGAAGGATATATAATCTTATCTCAATGTTAACAAGGTTCAGAAAAGTTTTAATATCCTTTTAATTTTAACAATTTTCTTAACAATATTCAGTTAAATCGATCTTTAGAATTGAATGATTGAACTAAAAATTAACATAACTGTATTATAATAAAAGAATTTATTTACTTCTTTACATATCCCCCATTTTTCCCATTCTTTTTTTAATACCTTTGTCATGATGTTTTTTTTGTTTATTTTTTTTCCTGCATTCTTTTAATTGTTCAATATCAGATGCAGCACTAACACAGGCCTTATGTTCATTGATATCAGCAATTCTCTTATCAATTCTTGTCATCATTTTCTGTTTCATTTCTTCAAAGTTTCCTGAATCTATACTTTCTTCTTGAGAGAAGATTTGAATAGACGAGAGTAAAAATACTAAAGTAATCAATTTTTTCATAATCCTTCCTTTTTCTAAAACCCAAATTTATATCCTACAGATGCTTCTGTTTTAAGTAACGAAACTTCGGAATCACCATTTAAACGATGAATCCCCATAACTCCTCTAACAAAGTATTTATCTAGAACAAGTAACTCTCCAAACAATAAAAATTTTCCTCCAGAAATATTTTTAGCTGCAAAATTTGAAGTATTGGTTGTTGAAGCTGTAATTTCTGATGAAGACATAAGATCAAATAAATACATCATTTCAAGGGTTACTTCAAAAATATCTATCTTTAAGTTACCCATTATTCCTGGGCCCATGAGGATAGAAGAAGTTGATCTCATAAACTGTTCGTTAGTATTGGATTGTACAATGGCCAGACTGTGAGTTTTATCATAATGAAGGGCCAAAAGAGTTCTAAATATTGATAAAAAATTAAAATATCTAACTTTGTAAAGTGCATTCATGTCAGTTTGTTTGCCAAAACCCTCTAGATTAAGAGAATTAGAAAACTCATAATGGAAGTAATGGTCTAGGATATTACCGTTATTTAACTTTTGGAAATGTTCAAATTGTATACCAAAACCCATTAAATAGTAGTCATTAAGTTTCGTTGAATTATTATTATAATTTTCTGATAATGCTTTTATCCCATATTTATAAACCGGAGCAATATATGTATTTTTCTTATTGATTTTGTACTCTAATTCTTTTTTTATATTAATATCAATACTTGTTAGATTACCACTTTTGGATTTTAAAACTTTGGCCTTATCCTCTTTATCTACTAAAAAATTCTGCCCTCCATTTTTAAGTGAACTATAATACTTTTTAGCTCTTTGAATATTGATATATTTTTTTATCTTTTTAATATTTGCTATGTTTCTTGGTATTTTTAATCTTAAAATAGAGCCTGATTTTAGTTGATTCCAATTTTTGATTGAAGGATTATCGTTTTTAACTTTCTCAAATAGTTTATCACTTGTATTTAATTCTACAGTAGAAAACTCATTTATAATTGACGTTAATGTGTCACCTTCATAAACCTCATACTTAAATCTAGCATCTTTAGTTTGAGCAAATGAATTGGCCATGAATAATAAAAAAAAGACAAAGAACAATTTCATACAGTTATTATAAATGCATACTATTTAGAAAAAAACTCAAAATAATAAGAATATTTCACAAAGCTAAAATCTAAGGTTGATTAAAAGGTTTTAGTCGTTTATTGTTGCTATACTGAAGAGGAGCGTAAACTAGGCAGCTTTGAGGGAGGTTTTCCCACCGTTGATCCAAGGCCAGGGAGATTTTCGCCGAAATCATTTGTGTATGGGGAAGAGACAAATGGTTGGTTATTTGGGCCGAATCCCAAAGACTGTCACAACAACGTGGAGAGCTTCATGGTATCAAAACTTTTTAGCTATCCACATTACATTTATATATAGAGGAGTGTTCCAAAATGGAAAAGATCTCAATTGCTGTTTTAGGTGCTACAGGAACTGTTGGACAAAAACTGCTGGCCATGCTTGAAAATCATCCACTTTTTCAGGTTACTCAGTTGGTTGCTTCGGACAAAAATATTGGAAAACGCTATGTTGATGCCTGTGATTGGCGCGAAACTGCTCAGATGCCAACTATTTACCAAAATATGATGTTAGAATCATATGAAGATATCACAGCAAAATATGCAGTCTCATCACTTCCCAGTGATATTGCTAAAATTGCCGAACCATATCTCGCTCAAAAAGGGATACATGTCGTAAGCAATGCTTCAACCTTTAGAATGGACAAAAATACACCTTTAATTATCCCGGAGATAAACCCATCTCACTTAGAGCTCATTGGAAATCAAAAGACACCAGGTAAAATTATCACTAATCCAAATTGTGCAACCGTTTTCTTAACTCTTGCACTGAGACCCTTACTCGATCTTGGAAAGATTAACTTTTTAAGTGTTGTTACTCTACAAGCTCTCAGTGGGGCTGGTTATCCAGGAGTTTCTTCTATGGACATCTTGGGAAATATCATTCCCTATATTGGTAATGAAGAGGATAAAATTGAAACAGAAGCTTTAAAAATTTTAGGAACTCCCAATGAGTGTATCGATTTAAAAATTATTACTCATGTTAACCGCGTTCCTGTGTTGCACGGTCACACAGTTGCTATGCATGTTGTGTTTGAAGAAGAAGTGAAAGAGGAAAAAGTTATTGAGAAATTTAGTGAACTTCAAGAAAAGTTCCCAGAACTTTATAAACTTTATCTTGATCCCTTTAGACCACAACCTCTTAAGGATATTACTCAGTATGACCAACGTGCCCATGTTGGCCGCATTAAACAAGGCCCAGATTTAAAAACTATTGGACTAATATCTATGGGACACAATCTTGTTAGAGGTGCGGCCGGGGCCGCAATTTTAAACTTAGAACTTTTGCATAATCATTTAACGGAGACCAACTCATGAGCATAGTTGTATCCAAATTTGGAGGAACATCAATGGCCGATGCACAGGCCATGATAAGAAGTAGTAAAATCACGATAGAAAGAAATGCTAGTATTATGGTCGTTTCTGCAACTTCAGGAACAACAAATGAGCTTCTTGAATTAATTGAACTCGCCCTTACTGATTCATGGGATCAAACAAAAATAAAGCTTGAGTCCCTAAAAAATAAACATCTATCAATAGCTGAAGAACTTTCAGCAAGTGAAGATACTTACTTTGAATTAAATGAACTTACAAATGAACTCGATTCATTAATTAAAGGAATCAATCTTTTAAAAGACTGTTCACCCAAAGCAAAAGACAGAGTTCTTTCATTTGGAGAAAGACTCTCATCTCGACTTTGTAGTTATGCTCTTCAAAAAGTGATTAATGAAAAAGGTCTCGACTTAACTGCTCAATTTTTTGATGTACGCAATGTGATGACAACTGATGACGAATATGGGACAGCTAGACCAAATTTTGATCAAATCAAAGTTCATGCTCAAAATCATAAGGAAAAAATTCTTACTGGAAATATCATTTATGTCACTCAAGGTTTTATTGGAATCAATGAAGATGGACATACCACTACTCTTGGGCGTGGAGGAAGTGATTATTCAGCTGCTATCCTCGCTGAAGCATTTGACGCAGATCTTTTGGAAATTTGGACTGACGTCGCAGGAATAGCGACAACAGATCCAAGAATTTATCAAAACGCAAAACAAATTGAAGAAATTTCTTTTAAAGAGGCATCAGAATTGGCCAGTTTTGGAGCAAAAATTCTACACCCTACAACTTTATTGCCTTGTCAAAGAAGCAATATTCCTGTGTTTGTTGGGAGTAGTTATGCTCCACAAGACAATGGAACTTGGATTCGCAAACAAACTGAGAACAATCCTTTGGTTCGAGGTATTGCTCTCAAAAAAAATCAAGTTCTCCTAACTATTTCAACTCCAGAAATGCTTAATGCGCATGGTTTTTTATATCAAATTTTTGAAGTCTTTAACCGCCATAAAGTGAGTGTTGATTCAATCACAACCTCAGAAATTTCTATTGCTTTAACATTAGACAATAATCAAATAATCAATAGAAAGTTGGTACGTGACCTTGAACTCTTCTCACAAGTAAAAATCGAACAACACTTGTCTCTTGTTTCAATTATCGGAAATCAGATTAATCATACCCCTGGTTTTACAAATCAGTTATTTTCCACATTAGAAGATATTCAGATACGAATGATTTGCGCAGGTGCGAGTAAACACAATTTTTGTTTTTTAGTAAAAGAGAAAGATGGTGAAAATGCTGTTCGAAAAATTCATGAAAAACTATTAGGATAAATCATGTTAAAAATCGCACTTTTAGGTAAGGGAAAGACTGGTAGTAAAATCATTGAACTCAATGATAACAATCCCAAATATTCAATTACTGTATTTGATTCACAAAATAGGCCTACAGTTGAAAAGCTTAAACAACACGACTATATAATCAGTTTTTTACCAGGCCCTATATTTTCAGAATATCTTGACATGCTTCTTGAATCTAGAGTTTGTGTCATAAGTGGGACAACAGGATGTGAATTACCAAATGGCCTAAATGAAAGGCTTAAAGAAATCAATTCATCCTGGGTTCTGTCGTCAAATTTTGCAGTCGGGATGTCTCTGGCCTATCACGTACTTAAAGTCTTAAAATCGGCAAATGTATTGTTTGATGATTATAGTCTTAACATTCATGAAATTCATCACACAAAGAAAATTGACGCACCATCAGGTACTGCTAAGTCTTGGAATGACTGGTTAGGAGGGCAATGTGAAGTAACCAGTGAAAGAATAGGTGATGTTGTTGGAACCCATACTGTGACTCTAGAAACTCCATATGAAGAGATGACTTTTACCCATAAATCTAAAGATAGAAAAATTTTTGCCGAAGGGGCCCTTTGGTGTGTAGAATACCTTCAAAGTACGCAGCTTCCTGCGGGAGTACATTTATTTGAAAATTTAACGAGATCAATTGTAGAAAAGGAATTGTTAAAATGAATCAGTTACCAATAGTCTGGACAGCATTAGTTACTCCAATGAATAAGGATGGAAGCGTCAATTATTCAGAATTACACAAGCTTATTAATCAGCAAGAAGAAGCTGGAAATGGTCTTTTAATACTTGGAAGTACCGGTGAGTCTTTAAATCTCTCTTTATCTGAGAAAAAAGAAATAATTCATTACCTTTCAAAAAACAAACCAAACTCACCAGTGATGATTGGAGTCGGTGGTATAAACCTAGAAGACACAAAGGAATGGATTGAATTCTTGAACCCTTTTAACTTTCATAGCTATTTGCTTGTTACTCCCCTCTACGCAAAACCTGGTGACAAAGGTCAGACTCTATGGTTTGAAAAACTAATGGACATTGCAACATCTCCTTGCATACTCTATAACGTCCCTTCTAGAACAGGAAGGCCTCTGTCATTGAAGGCCGTTGAAGCTCTTCACGAACACAAAAATTTTCTTGGAATTAAAGAGGCCAGTGGGTCTTGTGAAGAATTTAAAAAATATAAAAAAGCAGCAGGTAAAGGTTTTGTTTATTCTGGTGATGATGCACTTTTGCCAGAATTTGCTGATCTTGGAGCTTGTGGGGTGATCTCAGTTGCATCTAATGTTTGGCCAAAAGAGACTCATGAATTTGCGGCCCAATGCTTGAACAACACACTCAAGGACATTAAACTTTGGAAACAGGCCTGTGAATCTCTTTTTATTGTAAGCAACCCCATTCCTGCAAAAGTATTGCTCAAAGAACGTGGAGATATTTCATCATCAACTTTAAGATTACCACTAACTGATCTTGAGCTTGAATCCCCTGCGATACTAATGGAGCAAAATGAATTAATTAGAAATTGGTTTTCTCAACAAAAGGGGCAGTAATGAGCTGGAAAGAGACACTGGATTTATTAGAGCAAGGAAAACTAAGGGCCGCTTCTAAAGTCAATGGAATTTGGCAGGCCAACCCTGAAATAAAAAAAGAAATCTTAGAAGCATTTAAGGCCGGCGAATTAGTCGCAAAGGATGGTTTTGTAGATAAACACAATATTTTTCCACAAGAATTTAGTGTTGATCGAGGCATAAGACTCGTACCAGGTGGTTCTTCTGTTCGTAGAGGTTCATATATTGCTAATGGTGTTGTCATCATGCCTCCGGCCTATGTCAATATTGGAGCTTATGTAGATTCTGGTACCATGATTGACAGTCATGCACTTGTAGGGTCATGTGCACAAATTGGAAAGAATGTTCATCTCTCAGCTGGAGTTCAAATTGGTGGAGTATTAGAGCCAATTGGACTTGCACCTGTTGTCATCGAAGACGATGTTTTTGTTGGTGCTGGTTCTGTTATTGTTGAAGGGATTCAAGTTTTAAAAGGAGCGGTCATTGCTCCTGGTGTTATTCTTTCAAAGGCCATCCCCGTCTATGATTGCGTGAAAGAAAAAATGCTTGAAAGAGGAAGTGCAATACCTGAGGGTGCTGTTGTGGTGCCAGGAACGCGTCCACTTAATAAGCAACTTGCTTGGGGTAATGAACAAGGTCTTGCACTCAATTGCGCTATCATTATCAAATATAGAGATGATAAAAGTGATCAAAGCCTCGAGCTTGAACAATACTTAAGATAATGACAGATCAATTATTTATAAATAAACAGGACTCCCCTTTCTTCTTCTATGACATTGATGCCCTACAAAGTCACCTTCACTCTATAAATCAATTGAGTGGAGAAAAAATTCGTCTTTTTTATGCGACAAAAGCAAATCCACTTCTCGATGTTTTGCGTACAGTACATTCATGTGGACTAGGCATAGACGTCGCATCAAATGGGGAACTTTCTCAAGCAATTAAAGCAGGTTTTAAGGGTGATCAAATTATTGCGACTGGCCCTTCAAAATCTAAAAAATATCTTCAAACGCTTATTGAAAATAACATAAGTACGCTCGTACTTGAAAGCCCTAATCAAGCACTATGGGCCAATGAAATCGCTTTAGAAAAAAACATCACCATTGATTGTCTTCTAAGAGTTCAACTTGAATGGGAAAAAGGTAGCTCTGTACTTGGTGGAAATGAGATCACTCCCTTTGGGCTAGGTAAAAATGATTGGAATTATTCTGAATTAAAAAACTACAAAAATTTAAATATTTTAGGCCTTCATATCTTTCAGTGGGGCAATCTTACAAGTACTGAAAAAATTTGTGAAATTTGGAATCAAATTATTGAAACCGTTTGCGAGATAAGTAAATTTTTAGAAATAAAAAAACCAATTCTTGATCTCGGAGGTGGTTTGGGCCTAGATTATGGACAAACAGACATTACAGCTGCAATGAAAGCAATTGATATAGATGTACTATTTAAATTTTTGAACAGTAAAATTGTTGAAAAGAATTTTACTGAAATTTGGCTCGAATTAGGACGTTTTGCTGTGGGAGCTTTTGGGTATTATTTTCATAGAATCATTGATAAGAAAATGAATCGTGGCGTAAATCAACTTATATGTGAATCTGGTATTAATCATTTAATTCGCCCAACTCTAACAAACTGCCCCTTTCCTGCTGTCGTAGTCGGTAAAAATAAGGATTCTGTTGAATACAACGTATATGGGCCATTATGTACAGCTCTGGATAAATTGGGCACTTATAAGTTCCCAAAAAATACTGAAATTGGAGACTGGATCCAGTACTTTCTAGTAGGTGCGTATGGAATGACTGAAAGTATGCCTTATTTTTTATGTCATGACTTACCTGCAGAGTTTATCAAGAAAAATGGCCAGATTTCATGTGTACGTCAATCTAGCCCACCTCAAACATGGATGAAATAATGAGTATGTTAACTTTTGAAAAAGTTGTTGTAAAAACCTTGCCTTCCGGTGATCAAATTACAATTAAAAAATACCATTTAAAAGGTACTCAAAACGGCCCACACTGTTATATACAAGCTGGTATCCATGGAGCAGAACTTCAAGGGAGTGCTGTAATATCTTCCCTCATTGAAAAATTGAGAAATAGTCAAAACCTCTGTGGATCAATTACATTTATTCCAAATGCTAATCCGATGGCCATCAACAATAAGTTCATTGGTCAAACATTTGGTCGAATCAACCCTGTAACTGGAGTCAATTGGAATAGATCCTATTTTAACGTCGAAGTAGAAAATTATGATCTTGATGATCATAAATTCAAAGAGGCCCTTTTAACAAAAATCACTCAATGCGGTGATGAGTTTAATGAAGATGGCAAACTCCATAAAATCCTTCAATCAGAGGCCCATAAGGCAGATATTGTCCTGGATTTACATACAGGCCCAAAGGCCTGTGAATATATTTACTCACAGTCCTCACTTCTTGAAGATGCAAAGTATTTTAGATTTCCTTATCTTATTTTAATTCCTCCTGTTTTTGCTGGGGCCCTCGATGAAGCGAGCTTTTGCCCTTGGCACAAACGTGAAACCCTTACTGGAAGGAAAAATAATTTTTCTTCTTACACCATTGAATTAGGAAGTGAGGAGACTATCAATTTTGATATGGCCAATAAGCAATCTGAGAATATTATTAATTTCCTGGCCCACAAAGGCATGATTTTAAACACTAATGCTTCGATCTCTGGCCCTCAACTTTACAGTGAATTAAGCAATTTTGAGACCCTTTATTCACCTCAGACAGGACTTTTTGAATTCAATGTGCAACCCGGACTAATCGTTGAAAAAGGCGATAAATTGGGAGTTTTTCTAAGTTTCACTAACGAACAAGGCCCATTAAAGAAGGAGTACTGCGCCAACCAAAAATTGGCGATAATAAACCACCATCAGACATCGAATGTATCTGAGGGTATAGAGCTGTTTCAAATCCTCAAACTTCTTAAAGAGTGTTAATACTTTTTTCGATTTCATTTTCAAGTTTTTTCATCCCTATTGGTTTATGAAAGATTTTGTAATCTTCTTCAAAAATATCCTCAGTAGAATCAGCTGTTATAAAAATAAACGGAATGTCTACCCCACTTTTTCTAAGGCATTTTCTCAAATGGAGCCCATCAATATTAGGCATATGTAAATCGCACAGCACCAGGTCCGGTTGAATATTCTGTCTTCTTAGATCACTTAGTGCCTTCATGGGAGAACTATATTTTAGAAAATTTAGATGGTATCTCTTTGATAAGGTTCTTTCGATTAAATTAAGAAAATCAGTATCATCGTCAATTAATATAACGACTGGTGCATCTTCTTGTTCACTTTTACTTTTAAAAAAATTGAAAAGTTTCATAATTAAGCAACTTCCTTCAAGTTCTTTTTGCCTTGTATTGTTTCTCTAATTGCGTGAACTAATTCTTTACGAGAAAATGGTTTTTGTAAAAAAACACAATTATCAATTTTTAAAACATTCATTTCGGTTACTTTTTGTCGATCGGAAGAGATAAAAATAAATGGAATATCTCTATTTTTAAGATAACGAATATAATCCCCTAGTCTATATCCACTCAGGGCCTCTAAGTTGACGTCGATTATACCAACCTCAATTTCGTGATTATTTATTTCTTCAAGTGTTTCAAGTTCATTTCTGCATCCCAAAGTTTGGTAATCGGGCATACATTCTAACTGTTTTTTAATAAGGTTAAGCATATCATCATCGTCATCGACAATTAGTATTTTTTCAAGATCAGCGGGATTGAACTGAGATAAAGTTTCATCCTCGAGCATTCCAGGTCCATGCTCCTTTTTCCCTAGATATTTTTCGATGATGTTTCTTAGCTCCATACACTTTCTATCCTTGTCCAGTTCGTTTCCTCTAGGCTAAATGAACTTAGATTAAAAAAGGTGAAGAAATCTTGATAAAATTATTAACAGGGCCTAATAAATATATTAATTCAATATGTTACTGCCTTTCTTTAAAGTTTTATTATTCTCATTGACCGATTTTTATTTCATAGAAATGCAATAAATTCTAATCTTTTAGTGATTTTGTGATCTTTTCTTTTATTTCTATTTGTGAATTTTTTTAACCGACGAGGCCAAATCTCTTCTGGTTCAAAGTGAAACAATAGCCTATGCCATGAACAGTTTTGATGTGATAGATGCTTTTTTTAATTTTCTTTCTAAGTTTACTTATGTGTTGATCAATCGTTCTATAAGTAATATTGAAATCATTTTCCCAAATTTGATTAAGAATATCTTCTCGAGTCAGAACATTATCCATATTTTTAACAAGTAACCAAAGAAGTTTAATTTCTTTCATTGTTAATTCTATAGTTTCAACATTTCCCTCTTCACCTTTGAAGCTTACTTGAAACCTATCCATATCAATGACAAGGTCTTCCAATGAAATTTTTGTTTCGACTCCTGAATATGTAGAAATGTCTCTAAAAATGGTTTTAATTCTCATCATAAGTTCCATCGTATCAAAGGGTTTTGTTAGATAGTCTGAAACACCATTTTCAAAGGCCAAAACTTTATTACTGGTTTGGGCATTTTTAGTTAACATGATAATTGGAATTTTGCTTAAATCGGCAGAACTTTTAATATCGCGCCCGAGATGTGTGCCCATGCCATCGGGTAAATGATTATCTAGTACGATTAAATCCATCTTTTTTTTCTTGAGAAAAGGTATCACTTCACTACAACTCATGACATGATAAAACTCATAATCATTTCCTAATTTCTCTCTTATAAGAGCAAAGATTTCGTGATCATCGTCAACTACTAAGACTTGTTTTTTACCCATAGTACACTTTCCATTAGGCCTGTTTTTACACTTGTCGGTCATTTTTGATGATAACTTGAATTGTCAATTATATTAATAGCTTAGAACCATGTAATAAGCGCAGTTAATAGGCGATTTTGGCAAATTGCATATACGCATATCTATGTTCGCAAATTCTAAATTTTAGTTACCCACTCACAAATGATGCAAATAATATGTAAGAAATTTTCTTGATTTTTTTATTTTGAAGCAGTGAAAAAAATGAGCAATTATCGTAGTTTGCTTTTTTTTCTAAATTGCAAGAAAAAAAATCCTACATTTTTTTCGGAGTGCTTGCAGGAGAAACAAATTTTTAAAAAATTTTACTATTCTAAATCACCAAGGTTTGTTAGCCTTTTGTCAGTAGAAACTAACGCAAAAATTCTAGCAGTTATTTAAATTAATTGAAAAATGACCAGGAAGGTCCAGCACATACACACACTACTAAAGGGTTTTCTCTTTGGTTGCTTATTTATTTGAGGAGGCATTCTGTGGACGCAATTATTGCACCCAATGAAGATCGTTTTGTTTTATTTCCAATTGAATATCATAAAATTTGGGAAATGTATAAAAGCCACATGGCCGTATTTTGGACTGCTGAAGAAATTGATCTCGAACCAGATCTTAAAGATTGGGATAAACTAAACCCTGATGAAAAACATTTCATCACACATGTTCTTGCGTTTTTTGCTGCAAGTGACGGAATTGTTAATGAAAATTTAGCTCAAAGATTTTATAACGACGTTCAAATTCCAGAAGCACGTTGTTTTTATGGTTTTCAAATTGCGATGGAAAATATCCACAGCGAAACATATAGCTTGCTTATCGATACTTATGTGAAGGATCCAAAAGAAAAAGATAAATTATTTCATGCAGTAGAAAATCTCGATTGTGTTGCTAAAAAAGCTAAATGGGCACTCAATTGGATTAGCTCAAAAGCATCATTTGCAGAAAGATTGATCGCTTTTGCTGCAATAGAGGGGATCTTCTTTTCAGGAAGTTTTTGCGCTATCTTCTGGTTAAAAAAGCGTGGTCTAATGCCTGGATTATGTACGTCCAATGAATTTATAAGTCGAGATGAAGGCCTCCACTGCGAATTTGCATGTTTACTACATGATTTATTGCAACCAGAAAATCAGTTATCTAATGAAACGATACAACAAATTATTACAGAAGCTGTTGCAATTGAGACAGAGTTTATCACAGAGGCCCTTCCTGTTTCGTTAATTGGAATGAATTCAAAACTTATGATCCAATATATCCAATTTGTGGCCGATCATTGGATAAGCCGATTGGGAGCTCCTAGAGTTTACAATGTTGATAATCCGTTTGACTGGATGGAGCTAATCTCTCTTGAAGGTAAAACTAACTTTTTTGAAAAAAGAGTCTCCGAATATCAAAGACCAAATGTCTTGGGAGGAGATGAAGGTTCACATAAATTTACATTAGATGCTGACTTCTAGAAATCAGTAGGATGACTAGATTGTTTTGAGAAATAGATAAGAGGAGAAAAACATGTACGTATACACAAGAAGTGGTGATAAAGAGCCCATCAAATTTGACAAAATCACTCAAAGGATTGAAGGGCTTTGTTTTGACTTGGATCGTGATCACGTTGACCCATCGGCCATCGCTCAAAAAGTGATTGAAGGGATCTATGATGGGATTTCAACGAAGGAACTCGATCAACTAGCGGCCGAAACAGCTGCGTATCTATCAACACAACATCCAGATTATTCAACTCTCGCAGGTAGAATTGCTGTTTCAAATTTACACAAAGAAACCAAGGGCTGTTTTTCTGAAAACATTAAACAAATGTATCAATTTGTTAATCCCAAAACAGGTGAACACGCACCGCTCGTATCAAAAATTATTCATGATCTTGTCTGCGAACACGCTGAAATTCTAGATAAAACGGTTGATGACACTCGAGATTTTAATTATGACTATTTTGGGTTTAAAACATTAGAAAAATCTTACCTCCTTAAAATGGAAGGTAAAATTGTTGAACGTCCTGGACAAATGTTGATGAGAGTCTCTCTGGGCATCCATGATAATAATATTGACGAGGCCATTAAAACATACCACCTCATGAGCGAAAAATGGTTCACGCACGCAACTCCAACGCTTTTTAATGCAGGAACAAATAAACCACAATTATCATCTTGTTTCTTATTAACAATGCAAGAAGATAGTATCGCTGGTATTTATGATACTCTTAAACAAACTGCACTCATTTCACAATCTGCTGGAGGCATTGGACTTAGTATCCACAATGTTCGAGCAAAAGGTAGCTTCATAAAAGGCACCAACGGAATGTCTAATGGAATTGTTCCTATGCTCAAAGTTTTTAACGATACCGCAAGATATGTTGATCAAGGTGGAGGGAAGCGCAAAGGCTCCTTTGCAATTTACCTAGAACCATGGCATGCGGATATTCAAGATTTTCTTGAAATGAAAAAAAACACTGGTAAAGATGAGCTTAGATCTAGAGATCTCTTTTACGCTTTATGGATTCCAGATCTTTTTATGAAAAGAGTTGAAGAAGACGGTCAGTGGTCTCTTTTTTGCCCTCACCAATGCCCCGGTATGGCCGAAACATATGGGGCCGAGTTTGAAAAACTCTACACACGTTATGAACAAGAAGGTAAAGCTCTCAAAACTATCAAAGCACAAGATCTTTGGTTTCAAATACTAGAATCACAAATTGAAACTGGTTCTCCTTACATGCTCTATAAAGATTCTGTAAATGAGAAATCGAACCAAAAAAATCTTGGAACGATAAAATCAAGTAATCTCTGTACAGAGATCATGGAATACACAGCTCCAGATGAAGTTGCTGTATGCAATCTTGCTTCAGTTGCACTCCCCATGTTTGTTGATTTGGATAAAAATGTTTATGATCATCACAAACTTTATGAAGTCATTTATCAAATGACAGTAAATCTCAACAGAATCATCGATATCAATTACTACCCGGTACCAGAGGCAAAAAAATCAAATTTAAGACATCGTCCCATTGGACTTGGGGTACAAGGTCTACAGGATGTCTTCTTTAGATTAAGGCTACCCTTTGAAAGTGAGCAGGCCAAAATTCTTAATGAAGATATTTTTGAAACCATCTATTTTGCTGCAATGACAGCGTCAATGGATCTGGCCAAAGTTGATGGCCCCTACGAAACCTATCATGGTTCACCAGTTTCTCAAGGTATCTTTCAATTTGATATGTGGAATACAAAACCTAGAAGTGGACGTTGGAACTGGACTAACTTAAAGAAAGATATACTTAAACATGGTGTTAGAAATTCATTACTAGTTGCACCTATGCCAACTGCTTCTACATCTCAAATTCTAGGCAATACTGAGTGTTTCGAGCCCATCACTTCTAATATCTATGTCAGACGAGTCTTATCTGGTGAATTTGCTGTCGTCAATAAGTACTTGGTTAAAGATCTCATTGATTGTGGACTTTGGGACGATACTCTACGCAATGAAATCATAGCAAACAACGGCTCTATCCAATCAATAGAGCGTATTCCTGAAGATCTTAAATCTCTTTACAAAACCGTTTGGGAAATAAAACAACGCTCGATAATTGATCTCGCAAAAGTACGTGCACCTTATATTGATCAAGGGCAAAGTATGAATGTTCACATGCAAGATCCAAATTTTGGAAAGCTTAGTTCAATGCATTTCTATGCTTGGAAGGCCGGACTCAAAACGGGCATGTATTATTTGAGAACTCGTGCCGCAGTTAACGCTGTTCAGTTTACAGTTAAGCAACAAAATCCCGAGGTTTCAAAAACAAAAGACTTAGAACAAGAAAGAGAGGCAATGCTTTGCTCTCTAGATAATCCTGATGAATGCGTGATGTGTGGTTCTTAAGGATTAAGAACATCTCCTCTTCTTATAAGGGCCCGTCTAGGGCCCTTTTTTGTTTTTGAGATGAAATTTTAAGACAAAACAAAATATAATATATTTACAACTAAAAAAATTAGTCAATAAATTATTGAAAATAAAGATCTGTTTAGACTATCACCACTCGTAGAAAGTATTACACAAAGAGTACACTTTATCGTCTTACTATGCTAGTTTGGGGCCCTAACTGATAGGGAGTAACTATGAGCACACAAATTACCCTTATTCATCTTTTACTACTTTGGGTTTTGGCCCTAACAAATTCATGTACAGAAAGTGATAGAACAAATATTACTCCAGACAATGGAGAATATTTTGAAACAACTCATCTTAATAACACTAATAATCAATTCTATCTAGAGCTTGTTGAAACTGAAAAAAACCTAGAACAAAACCCTCTTCTTTTGAAAATTGTTGATGTCCATCCTGATGATCATACTAAATTGGTGTCTTATTATCAAATTGATGAGTCAAGTATAACTCTTGATGAAAACGATTTAAAATACTACATTAGTGCAGCTATTGACTTGGCCAGATATAATCAGCTCCTAGGCCAATTCCTTTCACTTGGCTATTCAACAACGGAGGGGGATTTCCTCTATTGCGAATATGGACATAAAATAAATTTGAAATCAGAAAAAGCTGCTAAATCAATGGCATCCACTAGTATTAGAGACCTTCTAAGCTCATATCTCGAGGAATACTCTCATGGCGAAGACTTTGAAGAAATGTTAGAAGACTCTCATCTTAGTGAACAATTAATTGTACAATACTACTCTCGTAAAAAATATGTTGGACAACCATTACCGTGGCTTCCGCATAAGCATGAACTTATTCAAAATTTTGAAGATAAACTTGTGACATTTAACTCAAATATTGAATCAATTGATAAACTTACACTCTATTTATCAGAGATATCAAAAATTCTAACCGATCAAGTTAAAGAGAATGAAACAAAAATCTTAGAGCTTACGAATCTTAGAGATCAACTCCAAAAATTTTCTCTTGAACTTGAAAAAGCACTCAGTCTTTTAAATGGAGAAGATCTCCGCTCTGAACAAAAATAAAAAAGACGTCGTAGAGACGTCTTTTTAGCTAAACCACACTTTGAATTCTCTATTTGAGAACAAACTCACTTTGAAGTGGTAAAGCAAATGGCGATAAGGGCATTAAAAAATTATTTTTGAAATTAGAAGAAGGTCTATCAGGTACAGTTTCTTTGGCCTGTATAATTGCATCATTTAATGGCATACTTTTAGATAATTGTGCTGCACTGATGGCCCGTTTTGGATTGACGATACCACTTGTTTTCACTTTACCGACTAGAAAATCTTTAACATCGACGGTAGATTCAATTATCTTCTTAACTTGTCTTGGGGTTAGGGCCGGATTGGCATCATTGATTTGCCCGGCCACATTTGCTACATAAGGAGCGGCCTGAGAAGTCCCACTCACTTCGAGGTACTCGTTGCCAGGGACAGAAGATCTAATGGCAACTCCGGGAGCTGCCACATCTACCTGAGTGGCGCCATAATTTGAAAATCTGGCCAATGATAAATTTGAAAAAGTAGCAGCAACTGATATTTCATTAGGAGCTATAATATTTGTAGGTGATGTAGGAAACACATCATTATCAGAACTATCATTCCCAGCAGCAAAGACAAACAATGTTTTAGGGGCCAAATTCATCATTTGTTGTCCATTTTGCATTACCTGTTCCATAAAGTATTTGGTTAGTTCATAGAGATCTTCGGAAGTTGGTTCTTTTCTCAATGTCATATGAAATATTTGATAAATAAGACCTGCTGCTTGTCTAAAACCTGTACCGAAAGAACCATTGGCCACAACTGCACCTTGCTTGTGACAGTAGTAAGCAATTTCTTTTAAAATATTCATTTGCTCTACTGCTACTTTTCTAAGTAGGCCTTTGAATATTTTTTTTATGTTTGGCCCTATGTTTTTGGGTTGATCCTCATCATCGCTTAAACTGCTAATTTCATCAGTGATAAGTGTTTTTTTGAATGGAAGACTATATTTAGAAGCAATTTTTTGTAGAGATGATTCTTCGTCGTTTCCGCCGGGTAGGTTAACTTCAGTTGGTAATAATTTAATTGCTAAAACTTTTGCTTTTTCAGAATTCATTGAAGTAATTCCAGCAACGTGAGTTCCATGCATGAAATTTCCATAGATCGTAAGTTCTTTTATAAATTCTTTTTCTTTAAGTTTTTTCCTCACCCAATCTACTTCTTCTTTGCTAACAGTTCCGTAATAATTTTTCTTTTGTATTTCAAAGAATTTGAAAACATCAGGTGAAAACGTTCCTAGATACTTATAGTCGATTACCAAATTATTGCCTTCAGCAAAATTCCAACCAAAAACATCATCGAGATAACCATTACGATCATCATCAACATTATCAACTGTACTATCTACAGGATTAATCCATGCTTTAGGTGCAATCATCTCATGTTTCATATCAGTCCCAGAGTCAATGATCGCTAGAATTGCAGCATTTGCTTGTCCGAACATTAGGAAAACCAAAAGTGGTTTTAAGAACTTTGTCATGAACGCCTCCAGTGCTATCCCTACGTATTCGACCGTGAATACCTTGTGGGTAAAAGTTCGCATTATTATTCTTATAATCTAATGAAGCAACGTCAAAAGGAATACTCTATCATTCTCTAACATTATTTTGTATAATTCTAGGATATTATTGAGCGTAATAATCAGCTATTTTTAGGACAAAAATGAAAGTACTTATCACATGTGAACTACCTGACACTTTAACTGAACTTTTAGATAAGGAACAAATTAACTATGATATTCTTTCAAATTATATAAATGCAGCAGATGAATATCAAGCGATGGTTTGTATAAATACTGATCTTATAGATGACACATTTCTATCAACACACAAAAAATTGAAATTGATTGCAAATTATGCTGTTGGATATAACAATATAGATCTCATCGCTGCAAAAAAATATGATGTGTTCGTAACGAATACTCCAGATGTTCTTACTACCGCTACGGCCGATTTAGCTTTTACATTAATGCTGGCCATAGCAAGAAAAATCCCCGCGGCAATGAATAATGCAAAAAATGGACAATGGAAAAAATGGGAACCACGTGGTTTTTTAGGACAAGATCTTAGAGGAAAAACATTAGGTATACTTGGTCTTGGAAGAATTGGGCAAAGTTTTGCAAAACTTTGCCGTGATTCTTTTGGAATGAATATTATTTATCACAATAGGTCGGCCTCAGCTTATGAATATGAACTGAAAGCTTCAAGAGTTGAATTTGAAGAGCTTTTGAGAGAAAGTGATGTTTTATCTCTGCATTGCCCACTCACCAAAGAGACTCATAATATTATCAATGAACGATCTTTTGAGCTGATGAAAAATAATGCCATTCTCATAAATACTTCTCGTGGAGGACTGATTTCTACAGATGACTTACTAAAGGCCATTAAAGATAATCAAATATCAGGAGTAGGACTTGATGTAACGATGCCTGAACCACTTGAAGCTAGTCATGAATTGTATAGTTTTGAAAATGTACTGATTGTCCCACACATTGGTTCAGCAACTCATTTTGCAAGGAGTGAGATGGCCAGAATATGTGCAGATAACATCATTCATTTCTCTAAGGGAAAGCCACTGATTACTGCAGTTGAAATATAAGGAAAAGAAGTAGGGCCAAGACCCTACTTCAGTAAATTATTTTATTGAAATCGTTCTTTGTGTTTCTTTGGCCTTCTGACACTTTGAAACTTCGACATGTAGTACGCCATTTTCCATTTTTGCTTCAATTTTTTCTTTATCAATATCATTAGGAAGTTTAATACTTCGATAAAAATTTCCGTGACCTCGTTCAACTATATGATAATCATTCTTTTTTTCTTCATTGAAGCTCTTTTTTTCTCCTTTGATTGTCAGAATATTATCTTTTAGATCGATATTGATATCTTCCTTATTGACCCCTGGAAGTTCTGTTTCTAATACATAGGCCGTTTCATTTTCGTGAACATTTAAAGCGGGAGCAAAACCTTTTTGGAAATTCTCAGTTGTAGGAATTTTCCAATCATTGAAAAACTCATCAAAAAGTGCATTAAATGGATCACGGTACTTTGCTGCATCTTCTCTTTGAACAGGTACTCTGTTGTTAGTTCTTAAAATACTCATACAAAACCTCCGAACAAAATATTAATATTTGCGTGATGATAGTCCTGTGTAAGGCAATGATCAATATTTTTTCTTATGAAATGAGTTCACAGTCAAACATTTTGGGAAATAAGAAAGGTAAACTCCAACCATTTTTATAGCTAGAATGATAAACAAAAACATTGCCGTCTAGTTTTGTAAAAACAGGTGTGCGTCTTTTTCCCTTATGTCTTGGCCCTGAGACTATCCTACCCTGCTCTAGATCAGGCAGTTGAATAATTTTTTTTGCTTCACAGTAGTACTCAATAATCTGTTCATCTGCTGCAAAAATATTCTCTTTCAGAGTAGTTCCACCTATTAAAATTTCATCAGTAATAGATCGATAAATGATATTAAAATTCTTACATGTTAAAACAAAAGAGGATTGATCACTTAGACCGCAATTCTTGAATTGAATATAGTTGCCAGGTATAATTTTATTGTGCGATAGCTCTGAAGAAGTATGCTCATCTTTGTGCAAAAAATTACTATACGCTCCGGCACAAATAAATTTATAACTGCTTTGATCTAATTCATCCAAACTGCTTATAATTTCATTATTAAAACTTAAGTTATGTCCATTTAACAATATATTCTTGTGTATTTTTTGATCTAACCAACTTAAAAACAATTCAGGATAAATTAGATAACACTCAGAAATTAAACCTGAAAGGCCAGGAGCGGGAGATTCTCTTAATTCTTCAACTCGACCGTATCTTTTTTCAAATTGGTCGTGTTTATAAAATTTTGAAAGATAATATTGAGGCACTTGTTCAATTCCGGCCGGTGAATATAATTTAAAAAATTGTACAAACTCTTCAAATGCACTCAATAGAATATCCCCTAAAGGGGATGTACCATAATTAATAAAGTTATGTGAGACAACAGAGGTTGTCGTAAGTGTACAAGGCATGAAACAGGAATCTGCGCTTTTAACCATAATACTTAATCTTTCTCTAGAATGTCCAGATAGATAAAAAAGTGCCAGACGGCCTGCAAACCCATTTCCAAGAATTGTAATCTTCATGAACATCAGAATTAACAATCAAAATAAACATTGGCAAGTAATTGTAAAAAGGCCAATATGCTCAGTCTAAAATAGGAGCATTCATGTCAAAATTGGATTCAAATGCATTAGTTTATGTATGTGAACAGACTGGTCTACAGGCCATTCGTGTACAAAATGTCGTAAATCTACTTAAGAATGAGGACTGTACAGTCCCCTTCATTGCCAGATATCGAAAAGAAGTTACAGGTGATATGGATGAAGTTCAAATTCGAAGCATTGAGGAAAAATACGATGAATTTTTAGAAATCGAAAAACGCCGAAGTTTTGTATTAGAAGCAATAAACAAACTTGAACAACTCACACCTGAATTAGAAAAGAAAATAAAATCGGCAAAAACATTACTTGTCATCGAGGATTTATACGCTCCCTATAAAACCAAAAGAAAAACCAAAGGTATGACGGCCAAAGAAGCAGGTCTTGAAGCGCTTGCCAAAATACTCCTTGCAACAGATTTTCCTATAGAACAAATTTTGGCCGTTGCACAAGCAAAGTTTTTAAATCCTGATAAAAAAATTACAACGGCCCAAGAAGCAATCGAAGGGGCCTGCGATATAATCACTGAAATGATGGCCCATGATTCTGAAATTAAAGAAAAACTACGCAATATTTATACTAATGACGCTGTTTTAAAATCAACAAAAAGAAAAGATTCTGAACAAATTAAAGAATTTGAAAAGTTTAGAGATTATTTCGAATTTGAACAAAAATTAAGCGAATTAAAAAACCCAAAGGCCACTCATCGCTTTTTGGCAATGAGAAGAGGTATGACTCTTAAAATACTCAAAGTAGATGTAGTTTATGATCTCGATAAGGCCATCAATTTAATCCTAAATAAATATTTAAAAAGCGGATCTAAAATACAAAATATTATTGAAGAATGTTCTAAAAGTGCCTATTCAAAATACATTCACCCATCACTTGACTTAGAATTTAAAACCGAACTGAAAAAAATCGCTGATGATTCGGCCATCAATGTATTTGGTATCAATTTAAGGCATTTATTACTTCAACCATATCTAGGTGCTAAATGCGTACTAGGAGCAGATCCTGGAGTTAGAACAGGTGTCAAACTAGCTGTTGTAGATGACACTGGAAAGTTCATTATTGACACTGTGGTTTATCCCCATCCACCACACAATCAAGAACAGGCCTCTGCACAGATTATAGATGCGATCATTGATAAATTTCAGATTGAATATGTTGCCATTGGCAATGGTACTTATGGACGTGAAACTCTAGCGTTTATGGAAAAACTTGTACCTGCGATTAGAGATGGAAAAACGAGGGCAACATTAGTGAATGAAGATGGAGCTAGTATCTATTCTGCTTCTGATATTGCAAGAGAAGAATTTCCAGACAAGGACCCCACTGTAAGAGGGGCCATCTCTATTGCGAGAAGATTCCAAGACCCACTTGCTGAACTCGTGAAAATAGATCCAAAATCAATTGGAGTTGGACAATATCAACACGATGTAAATCAATCAAAGTTAAAAAAATCATTAACGAATGTTGTTGAAAGTTGTGTGAACTATGTCGGGGTTGATCTAAATACGGCCAGTGCTCCACTCTTATCGTATATCTCAGGTATAGGTCCGTCTGTCGCAAAAAATATTGTTAATCATCGTGAAAAACATGGAATGTTTAGACTAAGAAGTGAGCTTCTTAAAATTGGTCGTTTCAGTCAAAAAATATTTGAACAATCTGCTGGTTTTCTTAGAATCTACAATGGAGAAAATGCATTAGATCAGACATTTATTCACCCAGAACGCTATTGTGTTTTGGAAAACTGGTGTTCTCAAAATAGTGTTAAAGTTTCAGAGTTACTAACAGACAGTAATATTCAAAATAAACTTGAAAAAGATAATAAGTTTAAAGAAGAAGTTGGTGAATATACTTATAAAGATATCATTAAATCATTAAGAGCGCCTGGCCAGGATCCCAGGACAGAATTCAAGTCTACCGATTTTAGAAAAGACGTCTCGAGTATTGAAGATCTTAAAATTGGGGAATGGTATCCTGGAGTAGTAAACAATATTACTCAATTTGGAGCATTTGTTGATATCGGCGTAAAAGAAAGTGGACTACTCCATGTCTCACATATGTCGGAACATTTTGTAGATGATCCATTTAAAGAATTAAAAGTTGGTGAACAAGTAAAAGTAAAAATAATCGATATTGATTACCCAAGAAAAAGAATTTCCCTTAGCCGAAAAGTTGATAGTGAAGTAACTTATGCAAAAAATGATCATCCTAATCGTAAAACCAGTGGAAAAGGCAAAAATTTACCGGGGCAAAATGATCAGCTTAAAAATAAAGCATTTGCGGGACTAAAAGACTTACTAAAATAATTCCGTAAGATTATTTATATTAAACTTGGACTATTTAATTTCCGACAAAATGTCATATGGTCAATGAAAAGTTTAATACAATATTATTTCATCTCGTAAAATCTTCTGTCATAAATAATGACACTGATTATCTTAATAATATTAGAAAAATTTTGAGAATAACTTCTGAGTCCTGTTTTGCTGATAGAGCGAGTTTATGGGTTTTTAATAAAGACACTTCAAAACTTATTTGTGAAAAACTTTATACAAAAAAAGATGATGATTTTGAAAGTGGACATATCATTTTAAGAAGAGATTGTGAGACCTTTTTTAAAAATTTAGAAGATAAAGAGATCATCGAATCAGTTCAAGCAAAAGAAAATCCCTTAACAAAATGTCTAGGTGAAGTTTATTTAAAAAAATATAATATTGAGACTCTCTACTCTGTCCCGATTCGTGATACAGTTGGACTGGCCGGTGTGTTTCAATTAGAGTTTCATAAGGAAACAACTTTAGATGAAACGGTCGTTGAATACTTTTTGCCATCTATAGCTAATCTTGCAGGAAAAATATTTGAAAGAAAAAAAGTCGTTGATGAAATTAAATGGTTAAAAAATCATACTCTGGCCGTTAATGAGCATAACCTTGTGAGTATCACAAATCTACATGGAATAATCACTTATGCAAACCCAAAGTTCTGTGAAGTATCTCAATATAGACCAGAAGAGCTTGTTGGACGAACTCACAGACTTGTTAATTCAGGATTTCATAACAATCAATTTTTTAAGACGTTGTGGGATACAATCTTAAATGGTGGTATATGGAAGGGTGAAATCTGTAATAAAGCAAAAGACGGAACAATGTATTGGGTTGATGCTACAATTTTCGGTATCAAAGATTTTAAAAACGAAATCAAAGAATTTATTGCGATAAGAAACGATATAACGAGAGTCAAAAAGCAAGAGCAGCTTTTACTAAGAATTTTGGAAGAAAATAAAGTATTAAACAGACTATTAGAACTCGATCATTTTTCTACAAAATCACTTGATCAAAAAATCGATGAGGCCCTTAATATTATTATTGAACTACCCTGGTTAAACGTACTTCAAAAAGCTGGAGTTTTCTTAGTTGAAAATGGTGCATTAAGACTCTTTGTCTCCAAAGATCTTGGAGTTCGTATCGAAGAGATGTGTTCGAAAGTAGAAAAAGGGCGTTGCTTGTGTGGGAGAGCTTTCGAGCAAAAACAAATTTTGCATGCAAGCTGTGTAGATGATAGACATGAAAATAGATTTGATGGGATTGGCCCTCATGGACATTATAATGTGCCGATAATTTCAAAAAATGAAGTGATTGGAGTTATCGTTTTTTATCTTGAACACGGGCATCAGAAAAAGCAAAGCGAAATCGATTTTTTACAAGCATGTTCTGAAGTATTCTCACAAATTATCAATACCCACTATACTGAGCTTGAAGTCTTAAAAACCAGAGATAATGCACTAGTTGCAGAAAAGGCAAAATCCGAATTTCTTGCAAATATGTCTCATGAAATCAGAACTCCAATGAATGGAGTTTTAGGAATGACTCAACTTTTGCAGGGAACGCCTCTCAATCTCGAACAAAAAGAAATGCTCGATATCATTGAGACGTGTGGTGATAGTTTGCTCACAATTCTTAATAATATTTTAGATTTTTCTAAGATAGAATCTGGAAAAATGGAGCTTGAGTATATCACTTTCAACCTCAAAAAAACTGTTGAAGAGGCGGTCTTTTTACACAATGTGAGAGCATCTCAAAAGGGAATTAATCTTTTAACAGAGTATCAAGATGACTTACCTTTAGAATTTGTGGGAGATGTCACAAGAATCAGACAAATTCTTGTAAATTTTATCTCTAACGCTATAAAATTTACTGAAAAAGGTTCAGTCACCGTTAAGATTTTTGGAAATGAAGATAAAGAAAACAAGAATGTAAAACTTTATATTAATGTCATAGATACAGGTATAGGAATTCCAAAGAATTCACAAAAAAAGCTTTTTAATGCTTTTACGCAAGCAGATACAAGCATAACGAGAGAATTTGGAGGAACAGGTCTAGGCCTAACAATTTGTTCCAAGCTGGCTGAAATGATGGGTGGAGAAGTAACTTTTGAAAGTGAACTCGGTAAAGGCTCAAATTTCAAATTTAATGTCACTTTACAAAGAAGTATCAAAGATAAATCTTTTCTTTTTGGAACTGATGGTTTGAAATCTGAAAAAGAATTTGCACAAATCTTTCCTCATAGTATTTTAATTGTTGAAGATAATGCCATAAACCAAAAGTTAGCAAAAATGATGCTTAAAAAACTTGGTTACGAATGCAGTATCGTTGAGGATGGTAAGAAAGCATTGGATATAATCACCTCTGATCCAAATAAATTTACACTTGTCTTTATGGATATGCAGATGCCTGTAATGGATGGAGTTACGGCCACAAAAGAAATCATTAAAAAGCTTGGAGACAAAGCGCCCACAATTGTCGCTATGACAGCAAATGCTTTCAAAGAAGATAAAGAAAAATGTTCTTTGGCCGGTATGTCTGATTTCATTGAGAAACCTATAAAAATTGAAAAGCTTACTGAAGTTCTGCAAAACTATTCTCTTAAAGTCAATCATGCCGTGTAGTGTACGAATAAACCGTTTTCTTTAGTCAACTAAACAATCATAAAAATAGTATATCATTTAAAAAATATCCACACAGTATGATTTATTCATTATAATTATTATTGAATGAAGGTTATTAATGCCAAATCAAACATCTAAAAATTGATCATTATTTTGGGGTATGAATGAACGACAAAATATTAAGTTACGCTCTTTCTTTTGCTTTGTTTATAAGTAGCACATCGACAACATTTTCGAGGGAATTATGTCCAAAAGAAATCCAAGATATGCAAACAGAGCTTAAAAACTGTGAAGCTAAAAGATGTGAAAATCCAGATGATTTTAATTCATGTGATTTAGCAAAAGAGCAAAATTTTTTAAATTGCCGTTCTGGAGTGTTGAGCAAATATGAGAATCTGAAAGGTAACAATCAAATTTGCAAATCTGATCTCCAAGAAATTAAAGAAAAAATTGAAAGTAATATTCAAAAAGAGTTGTTAAGTTGTGATCAATATAAATGTAGTGAGCCATTTTCCCCTTCAGTCTGTGACTTTCAAAAGGAACAAATGTTCATTTCATGCCGAGCAGATGTAATATCTAAATACCAAGATTT